>DATIDO010000426.1:0-3720 GCA_035456245.1 Polyangiaceae bacterium | reverse complement strand
GTACTCGCCGAGCGAGTGGCCGGCGGCGAAGGCTGGCTCCGGGAGGTCGGGAGTGGCCTCACGCAACGCTGCCAAGGCGGCGATGCTGGTGGCCACGATGGCAGGCTGGGTGTGCTTGGTGAGAACCAGCTCGCTCTCGGGCCCCTCGAAGCACAGCTTGGAGATGGAGAAGCCCAAGGCGCGGTCGGCGCGCTCGAACACATCGCGAGCCGCGGGGCTCTGCTCGGCGAGCGCGCGGCCCATGCCGACGCTCTGGGATCCTTGGCCCGGGAACAGCCATGCGTAATTGGTCATCGTCGTCCTGGTCGATTCTGGGGAAGCACACATGCGAAAACGGGCCCAGGTGCGAAACCGAGGCCCGTCGTCGGGAATGGAAACTCGTCAGTGCGCTGCAGCACGGGTGCTGCATTGCCGTCCAGCATTACTGGACTGCGCTGTTGGATGAGGCGAGCGACTGCGCGGGCACACGGCACGAGCAGTCGCTCGAGCGGCATCAGCCAGCGTTGGTCGCGATGACGGCGCGGCCCTTGTAGAAACCGCACGAGGGGCAGATACGCCCGGGCAGCGTGGGAGCCGAGCAGTTGCTGCACGCCGAGAGGTTCGGGGCCGTGATCTTGTCGTGTTGCGCGCGACGCATGTCGCGGCGGCTCTTGGTGTGACGTCGTTTCGGTGTGGCCACGGAACTATTCCTTCTTCTTCTCGAGTCGTGCCTTCAGCTCGGCCAAAGGCGACAACCTGGGGTCCAGCGCCGCGGTTGCGGAGGCATCGCCGGTTTCCTGGTTGGGGGGCGGAGGACTAGCTGCAAAGTCTTGAGAGCGCAAGTCTTCCCGAAGCGGAACCATCGGCAATTCGAGCAGGATGAACTCCCGCAGGAACTCGTCGAGCACGATCTGGTCCCCGCTATAGGTATCCTGGGCTGCGTCGTCGTCGCCCAGCTCGGGATCTTCCTCCCAGGAGCCCTTGGGGCTGCGGGCGCCGCGCTTGTCGCCGCCGGCGTGCTTGTCGCTGCTGGAGTGCTTGTCGCTGCTGGAGTGCTTGGAACCAGCCTTCGCGCCGGGCTTGTCGCCGGGCTTGTCGGCAGAGCCGGCGGCCCGCTTTTCAGCGCTGGCTGGCCGATTTCTCTTTTGCATTCCAGGGGTTCGGTGTGAATCACCACCCCGGGGCGAGAGAAGCAGAAAGACATTGGGCCGCAGGCGGTAGACCGCCGGATCCAGGGTGCGAGCGCAGGGGACAGCCACGGTCACGTCCAGGTCGCCCCGGATCAGGACCTGGCGGTCCGTACTCTCGACCGTCAGGTCGATTCGGGCGGCCGGCTCGGCCTGCGGGGTCACGTCGGTATCGACGAGCAAGCGCTCCAGGAAGTCCTGGGGAATGGTCGTCTGCACGTGGCGGGGACCATTCTCCAGGTCCCGCAGCGCGACGGTGAAAAGGGGGGGCGTCGACACGGCGCGAACCTAGCCCCGCGACCGGCTTCGGGCAAACCGGTCGTGGAGGGGAGCCACGGGCTGGGGCCACGTGACCCCAAGCTACGGGGGCTCAGCGGCCGCGACGGATGCGGATGTTCTCGATACGCGGCGCGTCCACGGCGTGATCGCCGCGCACGGGTGCGTTCGCGATCTTCTCGATCACCCCTTCGGGCTCGCAGCTGCCGAAGATGGTGTAGCCGCCATCGAGGTGGGGCGCGGCACCGTCGAGGATGAAGAACTGCATTCCGTTCGTGTTGGCGCCGCGGTTGGCCATGCACAAGAGACCTCGGCGATCGTGCTTGGCGCCGGGCCAGATCTCGTCGGGAATCACGTAGCCCGGCTCACCCGCGCCACTGCCCGAGGGATCCCCGCCCTGAATCATGAAGCCGCGGATGATGCGGTGGAAGGTCGTCCCATCGTAGCCGGGCTTCTTCACCCAATTGTGTGAAGGATCGCGGAAGGGCCGCAGGCCGCGCGCCAGGCCGACGAAGTTGGCGACGGTGCGCGGCGCTTTGTCTTCGTAGAGCTCGCAGCTCAGCGCCCCCAAGCTGGTGGTTACCGTCGCGACCAGCGGGCCTTGGCCATCGAGGCCCGCCGTGGCGGCAGCCAGATCGAACGAGCCCGCGAGCGGATCGCCATTGGCGACGGCGACGGAGCGACTCGGATCGTCGGGCGTGTTCGAGCTGGTGTCCGTGCGCGTGTGCGACTCCGGTTCGGGATCCTTGGCGCGGCAGGAGAGTGCGAGCAGGGCGACGGAGGCGGCGGTGAGAGTGCGGGCGATCATGGCTGGGGAGTGATGCTGATGTGTTGGCCGGGGGCTACGCCGTAGGCTCGGGCGAAGCCGGCGCGTACCTCGAGGACGTACGCCGAGGGGCACGTAACGCGTCGCGGCAAATCGTTCCAGGGGGGGACCTGCTCGAGCACACCGACGATTCGACGCTCGCTGTCGATGAACAGCATGTCGAGCGCCAGGCAGGTGTTGTGCATCCAGAAGCTGCGGTAGCCCTCGCTCGGCCACGAGAACAGCATGCCTTCTTCGTCGGCCAGCGTGGGACGAAACATCAAGCCGTGCGAGCGGTGCGGATCGTTCTCGGCCACCTCCACGTTCAGCTGCGGCGCCGTGGGGGCGTCGACGAAGGCGAGGCGTGCCCGCGGCATGGTCGGACGACCATCCGGATCGGTGGGGCATTCGGCGAGGGAGGTCTTGGGAGCGGCCGGTGTGCTGGAGAAGGGCGTCGTACAGGCAGCTTCCGGGGCTGGCTCGTCCTCGTTCGGCTCGGCGGTCGCAGTGGATGCGGGGCCTGCCGTACTGGGCTCGGGCGGGGCGCGGTCGCAGCCGATCAGGGCCGCCAGGGCGCATCCGACGGCCAGTGAAGCTGGCACGATCCGTTGGCGGAGGATGGGGACCGAGCGCGAGGACATGGCGCCGTCTACCACAGCACCGACTACTGCAGCACCCGTCCCCCGTCCGTCGTCTGCGCCACTCGGGGAAATGGGCTAGGCTCCACGGGTGCTGGGGCTGCGGGGAGAGTGGTCGAAGCGGACAGGTGCCGTGTGGAGCGGCTGGGTGCTGCTCATCGTTGCCACGTCGGGCGCCTGCGGCGGCTCCTACGTGGAGGACGAGGGCACCGACGCGACCTACCCCGACGACTCGGCAAGCGGTGGGCTGCCCGGTAGTGGAGGTCGAGTGGGGGTCGGCGGCGCGCCCGCGACCGGTGGCGTTCCCTACGAGGAGGAGCCGTGTCCGGAGGTGCCACCCCCCGAGCCGTACATCGAGTGCGATCCGCTCGATCCCTGGAACGGCTGCGACGTGTACGAGGGCTGCTACGCCACGCTCGAGTATCCGACCGATCGCTGTGGTCGCCCGCGCTACGTGTCCTACTGCGCCTATGCCGGGAGCGGCACGCAGGGCGATCTGTGTGACTCGGATCTCGACTGTCAGCCGGGCTACATGTGCGTCGTCGGGGCTGCGGCAGGGGCTCGCTGCGGGCAGCTCTGCCTCAGCTCGTCGCCCGATACCAAGCCGTGCCCCGTGGGCCTCATCTGTGGCGAGACGGACGTGCCTGGCTTCGGAGTTTGCTTCTGATGCGTGGCCTTCGGCATCGAGTTTCGTGGGGTGGCCCGTTGCTGGGCCGATCGCTCGGACCGTTGCTGGGCGCGACACTCGCGTGGGGTTGCGGCTCGCGCACCGAACCCAGCTCCGATCCGGTGATCGACGGTCGGGAGGGCTCTCCTTGCTTGGGGCAGGACGACT
>DATIDO010000425.1:0-2905 GCA_035456245.1 Polyangiaceae bacterium | reverse complement strand
CGTCGGCCGACGCGTCGATCGGGGAGGATCACCGACCCGAAACCCACCTGGTCCCGCTGGTGATTCAGGCGGCGATGGGTCAACGGGAGCAGCTCACGATCTTCGGGACCGACTACCCGACGCCCGACGGGACGTGCATTCGCGACTACGTGCACGTCGAGGACTTGGTCGAGGCGCATGTCTTGGTCATGAACGCGCTCCGTCCCGGCGATGCGCGCGTCTACAATCTCGGTATCGGGCGTGGCTACAGCGTTCTGGAGATCCTGGAGACGACCGAAGGCGTGGTTGGTCGACCCGTTCCACGAGTCCTCGGGGCGCGACGACCTGGAGATCCGGCCCGCCTGTTCGCCGAGCCGAAGCGCATAAGGGACGAGCTGGGGTGGTCCGCGAGCCGCTCGGAGCTACGGAACGTGATCGAGAGCGCCTATCGCTGGCACGAGCGAAGGCCCGCCGGCTACGCCTGATAGCGGGCAATCAGGTAGACGGCATTGTGGCACGCCGTCAGTACGGCCAGCGCGCCGAGCGGGATGCGAACTCGGGGGCCGAGCTCGGGGCCGCTGTCCGCGAACGCGGCGAAGGTGAGGACCGCGAAATGGACGGTCCACAGGAACGGCTCGTGTGGATCGAACCACGCGTAGAAGAGCCATCCTGCGATCCAGCAGAAGGCCAAGGCCATCTGGTAGGCATCCTTGGCCACGACTCGCCGAGCGGTGAGCAGGAACGTGGTGACCAGGAAGGCCGTAACGGCCAGCAGCGCGGGCAAGGTTCGGGGCTCCTGCCAGAAAGCGCGCGTGTTGGCGCCGAACGGCACGGCGCCGTCGTCGAGCGGCGCCAGCAGCGCATAGAGCCCGTCGGCTCGCAGGCAGCGCCAGAGCACGTGTGGCCGGAGGTTGTCCCACTGCATGAGGTACGGCTGAAGCTCGGCGAAATCCTTCCGCTCCAGCATGGTCCGCGCGCCGCTCGCCCAATCGACTCCCAGGTAGTCGGAGATCAAGAACGCGAGGCCGAGTGGCGCCAGCACGCCGATGGCGACGAGGTCCAAGTACAGCCCACGGCGCAGCGCGCGCAGCGAAGGCAGGAGGGTCAGTAGTCCGACGGCGAAAGGTGCGCGCCACTGATCGGTACGAGCCCACAGCATGAGCACGCACGAGCCAATCAACAGACAGTGATTGAAGAGGCTCTGATCGCCGAGACGAACACGGCGACGGAGCGCCCAGGCGAAGGTGAGCAGCGGGGCCAGGGTGAGCGACCAGGTCTCGAAGGCTGCGAAGTGGAACCAAGTCGAGGCGGAGAGGCCCGCGAAGACGAGCAGGCTGCAGCGATCGAATGCACGCCAACCGCAGTCCACGCAAAGTTGCCGAAACATCGTGAGGAACAGCGCGCCAGTGGCCGCACTGAACGCCTTCGAGAAGGCGAAGGCCGAGAGCAGACCACCGCCGAACAGCGCGCGCCAAATGTGAAAGCCACGCTCGGAGAGCCAGTGATGAAGCACGTGGTTTCGCGCGTTCCATTCGTACTGAATGTCGAGCTGCAATGCGCGCAGGATGTAGCGACTGTCTTGGCCGAAGAGCTCCTCGACCGCGCCCATTCCGTTCACCGGACTCTCGAGTCGGTAACTACCGACATAGATCAGCGTCAGTGCAGCGATCAGTAGAATTTCTGCGGCCAACTCGACGTGCTGCGAGTTCATCCAGGCTCGCCAATTCCCGACACTGCTCGTGAGGGACGTGTCGGTATCGTCGTCGATGGACTGCACGGCTCTAGGATTCCTAGAACACATGTCGATCGCAGCGCGCAAGGTACTCGAATGGCTCTAAGCTGCCGACTCGGACGGAAGAAACACGGACGTGTCGTCTCTCCCCTACGACTTGCTCGGTGCGCTCGAGCGTTGGCCCGTGCTGATGGCAACGCTGAGTGTCGCAGTTTGCGTCGCTCTTCAATGGACGAAGCGCCGCGAGGAACTCGGCGCACGCGTGTCGCAGCTCGGGCGCCGTAGCTTGGAGTTGGTGCAATGGGCGCTGGCGTGCCCCTTGGCGCTACGCATCGTCGCAGTCGTGCGCTACCAGGTGCAGCATCCTCCGGAGTGGGATTTCCTGGGTTTTTGGCTGCACGGTCGCTCGGCGGTGAGCGGTCTCGACTTCTACGAGCCGCAGAGCACGCGCCGTATGCTGGGCGAGCTGGTGGTCAGCGACGAGTTTCGGCGAGAGATCATCGATGTCGGCTTCTGGTACCCGCCGCCGTCGATGTTCTGGTTCACTCCGCTCGGCTGGTTCGAACGCGGTGTCGCGCTCCCGTATTGGTACGCCCTCCAGGCGCTGGCCGCTGTGTCGAGCATCGGCCTCCTTTGGTTGTCGTTCCGTCGCGGGGGCAGGTCGCTCGAATTGAGCACGTGCGTCCTGTTGACCTTGTCCTGTCAGGCGACGCTGTCGACCTTCGTCTTCGCGCAGACGACCTTCCTCGCGCTCGCCTTCTACGCAGCCTTCAGCCTGGTGCCGGAGCGCAGCTGGGGCGGGGCCTGGCTCGCGCTCGCGGCGCTCGTCAAACCGCCGCTCGCCCTCGTCGCGCTCTGCTCCCTTCCGGCTCGACGGTGGCGAGTGGGTTCGGTGCTCCTGCTCACGCTCGGGGGCCTTTCACTGGCTGCTGCTGGCTGCTGGGGTGTGGGCACCTTCCTCCACTACCTGCGCCCGACCACCGTCAAACCGGACTGGATCTTCGTCGAACCAACGAATCAGAGTCTGCTCGGCGTCGTCCTGCGCGCCAGCTCGAGCAGCGCGCCCGTGTCGGGGCCCGTCGCGGTCTACGCGCTCCTCGGTCTGATTGTTCTCGCGGTCACGGCCAGGCGCCTGCTCGAGCTGGTGTCCGAAGGAGAGGGCTATGGTCCTCTGGCGTTCGGGCTCACGCTCTC
>DATIDO010000424.1:0-4820 GCA_035456245.1 Polyangiaceae bacterium | reverse complement strand
ACGTGCTGCATCCGATGGGCTGGGACGCCTTCGGTCTGCCCGCCGAGCAGTACGCCATCCAAACGGGTACCCACCCGGCGGTCACCACGGCCAAGAACATCGAGACGTTCAAGCGGCAGCTCTCGGCGCTCGGCTTTGCCTACGACTGGGAGCGAGAGGTCAACACGACCGACCGCGACTACGTGCGCTGGACGCAGTGGATCTTCTTGAAGCTGTTTCAGCGCGGGCTGGCCTTCCAGAGCGAGATCCCGGTCAACTGGTGTGAAGCGCTGGGGACGGTGCTCGCCAACGAAGAGGTGATCGACGGCCGCAGCGAGCGGGGCAGCTACCCGGTCGAGCGGCGCCCGCTGCGTCAGTGGCAGCTGCGCATCACCGCCTACGCCGATCGCCTCGCCGAGGAGCTCGAAGGACTCGATTGGCCGGAGACCAAGCAGAAGCAGCGCGACTGGATCGGCCGCAGCGAGGGCGCACAGATCCGCTTCGACGTGGATTGCGAGGACGCGGAGATCGTCGTCTTCACGACCCGTCCCGACACCCTGTACGGCGTCACCTACGTGGTGATCGCACCCGATCATCCGCTGGCCACCCAGATCACCGGTGACGCCCAGCGGAGTGCCGTGACCGCCTACATCGAGGCGGCAGCCAAAAAGAGCGATCTCGAGCGCACCTCGGCCAAGGAGAAGACCGGCGTGTTCACCGGGGCCCACGCCATCCATCCGCTCGACGGTCGCAAGGTGCCCGTCTACCTGGGCGACTACGTGCTGGGTGCCTACGGAACGGGCGCCGTGATGGCCGTCCCGGGCCACGACGAGCGTGACTTCGAGTTCGCTCGGAAGTTCGACCTGCCGGTCATCGAGGTGGTGAGCCCCGATGGCGAGCTGCACGAGGGGCTCGAGGCGGCCTACACCGAGCCAGGCATCGCCGTTCGCTCGCCGCTGATCGACGGCCTGCCCACCGCCGAGGCCACGCGCAAGATCGTGGACGAGCTGGCTGCGCGCGGCGCAGCGGAGCGGCGCATCCAGTACAAGCTGCGCGACTGGGTCTTCTCCCGCCAGCGCTACTGGGGTGAGCCGATCCCGATCTACTTCCCCGTGGAGACGGCCGGCGATCCGCGGCGCGGCGACGCGCACGTGATCGACTACTCGAACCCGATCGCGGTCGAGGAGAGCGAGCTGCCGCTGCAGCTACCCGAGCTCGAGGACTATCGCCCCGGAGATCCCGCAGGCGCGCTGACCAAGGCTCTGGATTGGCGCTTCTTCCAGCGGGATGGGCAGTGGTTCGCTCGTGAGACCAACACGATGCCGCAGTGGGCCGGCTCCTGCTGGTACTACCTGCGCTACCTCGATCCGCGGAACGAAGAGAACATATTCTCCCAGCAAGCCTACGACGACTGGATGCCGGTCGATCTGTACGTGGGTGGCAGCGAGCACGCCGTGCTCCACCTGCTGTACGCGCGCTTCTGGCACAAGGTGCTGTTCGACGCGGGCGTGGTGAAGCACCCGGAGCCGTTCCAGAAGCTGGTGCACCAGGGGATGATCCTGGGCATGCTCTACCGCTATTTCGCGGTGATGGATGGGGAGCGCGTCGTGCGTGCGCTCGCAGGCGACGAGCTGGGCTCGCGCGTCGCTGCGGACAAGGAGCGTGGCGGCTTCGTCGACACCCAGACGGGTGAGGCTTTGGTCGCGCGCTTCGCGGTCGAGAAGGACATCGCCTACCGCGACGGTCGCCCGATCCACCCGGAGCTGGGTGTGGTCTTGGCGCCGGTCGCCGAGAAGATGAGCAAGTCACGCGGCAACGTCGTGAACCCCGACGACGTGGTGCGCGAGTTCGGCGCCGACAGCCTGCGCCTGTACGAGATGTTCATGGGCCCGCTCGAGCAGGTCAAACCCTGGCAAACGGCTGGAATTCAGGGTGTTCGGCGCTTCTTGGACAAGGTGGACACGCTTTGTCGGCGTGCGCGTGTGGAGGCGGAGTATTCGCTCGAGACGCAGAAGCTGGCGCACCGCACCGTGAAGAAGGTGACCGAGGACATCGCTGCTCTCAGCCTGAACACCTGCGTGTCGACGCTGATGATCTACGCCAACCACTTGGCTGGTCTGGAGACGGTGCCGCGCGCTGCCGTGGAGCCATTGCTGCTTTGTCTGGCTCCGTTCGCCCCGCACTTGGCCGAGGAGCTGTGGGCCGAGCTCGGCTGCACGTCCTTGCGGCCTGGTGAGACGGTCGCGGCCGACTGCATCGCCAACGCCACTTGGCCCTCGTGGGACGAGGCTTTGTGCGTCGATCAGGTCGTGATCTTGCCGGTTCAGATCAACGGCAAGGTGCGCGGGCGCGTGGAGATCGCACGCGACGCGAGCGAAGACGAGGCGCGCGCACTGGCATTGGGTGACGAGGCCGTTGCTCGGGCGATCGAGGGCAAGTCGCTCAAGAAGCTGGTCTACGTCCCGGGCCGCATTCTCAACCTGATCGTCGGTTGAACCGGAACGAAAAACGGCGCGTCGGATTGCGACGCGCCGTTTCGAATGAACACCCTGAACGAACTCGGAAGCGAGCTCGTTCGGATGCCGATTGTTTGGGGTGAGCTTGTTCCGTTGAGCTCGCTCCGTTGAGAAGCATTGGGGTGCGACGCACCCCCGCGCCTCACCAACGATCGCCGTCGTCGCGATCGCCGCGACCACCACGGCCGCCGCCGCGACCACCACGGCCGCCACCACCACGGCCGCCGCCGCCGCCGCCACGGCCGCCGCCGCCACCACCACCGCCGTAGCCGCCACGGCCGCCGCCGCCGCCACCACCACCGCCACCACCGTAACCGCCACCGCCGCCACCGCCGCCGTAGCCACCACCACCACCACCGCCGCCGTAGCCGCCGCCGCCGCCGGCACTCTGGCCGCCGAAGCGGCGCGGGGGACGATCCCCTTCGCTTCGCTCACGGGCAACGTTGACGTTCAACTGGCGACCGTTCAGGTCGGCGCCGTTCAGGGCCTCGATGGCCTTGTCGGCTTCAGCCTGCGAATCGTACTCGACGAAACCGAATCCGCGGGAGCGGCCGGTCATGCGATCGAGAACGATCGCCGAAGAAACGACGTTGCCGAAGGGGGCGAAGACGTCACGGAGTTGGTCTTCGGAGGTGGAGTACGAAAGGTTGCCGACGAACAGTTTGGTGGTCACGAGAACAGACTTCTGATGCTCCGCAGGCGAGTGTCCCGGTTACCTGGAGCGAACGGGAGGACCGGGGTTCGGCGCTCGATGACGCCGAGCAGTCGAGGGCGGATCCCTAGACTTCGAGCAAGGTAACATGCTTCGCGCCGGCCGTGGCGGGGGTCCTGGCGGCCTCGATGAAAAATATCCCACTTCGGACCAGGGCACTGGCCGACGCCCTGGCGGGCGCTCTGGCAGCCGCTCTGGCAGGCTGAGTGGCAGGCTCAGTGGCGTGAACGAGCGCGCAGGGGACACCTGCTCCGATGAACGGCCGCTCCGCTGTGGAGAACGTGTTGTTTAACGTGAAAAATAAGTGCTTCGACAACCGACCGTCGACGGAAGCCGAAGGAGTGGCCGGCAGCCAATCCGAGCCAACTCCAGGTGAATGGGCTTCGCCGGCCCAGCATGGAATGCCGGCTGCTCACCCCTGTGGACGGGCTGGGGACGAGAGCGACTCGTCACGACCGGGACGGCTCTAGCCCTCCCGACGGAGGCTCAGAGGTCCATCGCCTTACGGAATCGCTTGGCGTCGGAGAACATGTCGACGTTGGCGAACACGTAGTGGGCCTTCTGGTCGCGACCGCCAGCGGCGATGGCGGCGAGGTCCTCGATGGCAGGATCCTCGTAGCGGCTCTTGCGCCCTGCCGGCCCAGGCAAGCGGTAGTATGCCTCGACACGCTTGGAGAGACCTGCCTGGAGCGGATCGCGAGCCGCCAGGGTCTCGGTCTCCTCGGCCAGGGCGTCGCACTCATCCGGCTTCCAGGCAGGGCACTCGAAAACGACCCGACTGTAAGCGGGGCGTACCAAGCGCAGGAAGTCCTTCAGATTGGTCTTGTTCGTTCGCGTATTGGTGAACTCTGGAGCAGCCACGAAGACTGCGGTCGTAGCGTTCAGCTGATCGCGGACGGTGGCCAAGCCCTCCAGAGCCGCCTCGACGACTTTGCCCGGCTTGAAATTTTCCAGCGTGCACTCGCGCGGCCCCAGCAGGGCGAACTCGAAGCCAGCAGGCGCTTCACGAGCCCAGCGACGGATGGTCCCCGGGCCAGGAATCCCCAAGTTCGTGTCTTGAATCTCGACGAACAGGTATTCCTTGAAATAGCGCGTGGCGGGTACCGCGAAGCCGGCACAACCAACGGTCATCATGGCGGCGCGAGGTTATCACGGTTCGGGCACGAAATCAGGCCGGAAACCCAGGAAATCGTGGCCAGCGGCGTTTCGGGAAGTAATTGGTGATGCCCTGTGGGGGGCAGGTGGCTGAGCTACAGGGTCAACCTCGGTGCAGGGCAACCGAGAACAAGCCGGGAGGAGACCGCCTGTCTGGTTACGCCTGCTCAGAGGCCGGGGAAGCAGACGGGGTAGCAGTCGTCTCCCGCACCATCGCCAACCACGGTGCACTGAGCCAATGCCGTAGCCACTTCGCCGGCCGTCGTCGCGTCACACTCGGCCGAACCGCAGCGAGCAACGCAGGCGTCGATCGCCGGCTGATCACCGACGCCCTCCACGTTCCAGATGCAGCTCTCGATGCAGAAGTACTCGCCACTGATGGGCGTACCCTCGAGGGTGGTGGCGCCGAACTGGCAGGCGCCCGCAGGACCCTGCGCAAAACAGCCCGCATACTCGTC
>DATIDO010000423.1:0-8735 GCA_035456245.1 Polyangiaceae bacterium | reverse complement strand
GTACTCGGCGGAGCCAACGTCGAGGTGGATGTGCGCTATCGCTGGCTCGTCTTCGGCTACTCACACGGCTGGAGCCTCGACTTGGCAGGCGATCAGCTCACCGGCGCCATGCGCGACCAAGGAGTGGCGCTCCACCTCCCCTATTCGACGGGCTTCGGCGTGGGCCCATCGCTCTGGATCGAGAGCCTCGGAATGTTCGCCGATCTGCGCTTCGAGGCGAAGGTTCACCGATTCGAGGCCAGCTACGACTCCGAAGACGGTACGACGAGAACCCGGATCGCCAACTACGAGACCGTCACGCTGGGTGGAGGGCTCTACGCGACGGCGATGCCATTTTTCAGATCCCCGACGGCGCTGCGCGGACTCAATGCGTCGCTGAGCTTTCGTGTCTGGCCCAACGTCGCCAGTTCGCTCGACAACGGCCAAGTGAGCTACGAGAACGACCGCACGGGTCGAACCGAGGTTCACCAGGCGGCCAACATCGGCATCGCCAATACGCCGATCATCGTGAACCTTTCCCTGGGCTACGTCTTCCAATAGCCCTCTGCGGGGCCCCAGCTCGGGAGGGCCCCAGCTCAGTGGTGCCCCAGCAAGCGGTGCCAGCTCAGGAGTGCCCCAGCAAGCGGTGCCGGCTCAGGAGTGCCCCAGTAAGAAATGCCGGAGGCGGCCGACGATGACGTCGAGCGCTTCGGCGTTCTCCCCACCTTCGGGCACGATCAGATGGGCGTGACGCTTGCTGGGTGCCACGTGGAGTAGGTGCATGGGGCGCACCGTGTTCTGGTACTGGTGCTCGATCGAGTCGATGTCGCGTCCACGTTCGACCAAATCGCGGCGGATGCGTCGGAGTAGACGGACGTCGTCGTCGGTGTCGACGAAGATGCGCAGATCGAAGAGAGCTCGTAGCTCCGGGACGGCCAAGAGCAGGATGCCCTCGACCGCGACGATCGGTGCTGGTTCGACGCGGCGCTGCGTCGTGCGGCGCGTGTGGCTGGCGAAGTCGTACTGCGGGCAGTCGATGGCTCGGCCGCTGCGCAAAGCGGCCAGGTGCTCGGCGAGCAGGCCGTTGTCGAGGGCCTCCGGCTCGTCGAAATTGAGATCGTCGCGCTCCTCGGGGGCGATGGCCGAGCGGTCGCGGTAGTACCAATCGTGCTCGAGCAGAGCGACGTCGTCGCCCAGCTCGCCCAGCAGCTTGCGCGCCAGCGTGGTCTTGCCGCTGCCCGTCCCTCCGGCGATGGCCACGAGCAGCGGAGTCGTCGGGGTCTCGACCATCGGGCGGATGGTAGCAGATCGAGCCGGCGACTTTCGCTTTGCGCGCCGAGCCGGTAGCAGGATCTCATGAACCCCGAGCGCATCATCGCGGAACTCGGTCTCGTGCCGCACCCCGAGGGTGGTTACTACGCCGAAACATGGCGTCACCAGCCGAGCGATGGCGGTCGCGGCGCCGGCACGGCCATCTACTTTCTGCTCACGGCTGGGCAGCGCTCGCATTGGCATCGCGTCGACGCGGCGGAGACGTGGCATTTCTATGCAGGCGCGCCGCTCGAGTTGCTCACCGCTCCGCAGGCAGAGGGGCCCACGCTGCGGCGCGTGTTGGGCGCCGATCTGGCATCGGGCGAGCGCCCCCAGTGGATCGTCGAGCCGGGCCACTGGCAGGCAGCGCGCAGCTTGGGCGAGTTCACGCTGGTGGGTTGCACGGTGTCGCCGGCCTTCGAGTTCGCGCACTTCGAACTCGCACCGCCGGACTGGGCGCCTGCGGACGGGGCGCGGTCCGACGGGGCGCCGCGCTGAAGCCGAAGTCGTGCAGTGCCCGTTGGCCGGCTCAGCCTGCGCGCCGCTGCAGCCAGGCGTCGACACTGTAGCGTCCCGGCTCGTGGGTGGTCAGGTGCACACACACGCCGAACAGGCACAGGTTCTTCACCAGATTGGAGCGCTGGAAGACGGTCCACAGCCAGGCCCAGTCGCTCGCGATCGTTGTCGGGGTGGAGAACAAACCAGGTAGGTGGACCAACACGGTCACCACGATCAGGAAGGCTCCGAGCACGGTGGCTCCCCAGCGGATCTTGTAGCCCAGCAGGATCGAGAGCCCACCCGTGAGGAGCGTCACACCAGCCAAGAAGGAGCAGGCCTCCGGGTAGTGGAGCCAGCTCGGCATGAGGTGTCGGATCAACCGATCATCGAAGACGTGCTCGGCACCCAGCCCCACGAATATGCTGCTGAACAGCGCTCGGAAGGTCAGGTCGCGGGCGTCGGCCGAGAGCATGGTTCGAGGCCACCTTACACCTGGCGCGCGCCGACCGGTGCCGGTCGGCGAGTCGGCGCCTCAAAATGCTGCGAAGTAGGGGTCGAGTGGTGCGTTGGTGGGCAGCAGGAGGGTCTGGAGCCCCAGTCCACGCGCCGCTTCGATGTTGTGGGCGTTGTCGTCGATGAACAGGCAACGGCCAGCTTCGAGCCCGTGGATGGCGAGGACGCGCTCGTAGACGCGGGGCTCCGGCTTGCGCAGTCCGAGCACGTGCGAATAGTGCGTCTGCTCGAACAAGCCCTCCCAAGGTCCATGGGAGCTCGAATGCCGTTCGGCGTAGTCGGCCAAGAAGCGTTCGAGGTGAATGGCGTTGGTGTTGCTGAGCAAGAAGGTCCGCGTGAGCCCCCGCAGCCGAACCAGCAGATCCAGCTTCGCCGCGGGGAAGTCGAGGATCATGGCGTTCCAGGCTTCGTCGATGGCCAGATCCGACGGCTGCTGCACGGCACCGAGCAGCGCACCGAGTCCGCTGCGGAAGTCCGTGGGGCTGATCTCACCGCGTTCGAATCGGTCGAACAGTCCGACCTGCTTCTGTTGTGTGTAGAGGACGCTGGCGTCGCTTCCGTAGAGGCGCGACAGCGCGCTCACGCTCGCGGCTGGATCCAGATCGAGCAGCACGCCGCCCAGGTCGAAGATGATGGCATCGAGCGATTCGAGCGGAGGTACGACGGTCACCCGGGGCGCCATAGCGCGGCCGGCCTCACCCGCGAAACGGGCTCAGATTTGGCTGCGAACCCAGGCAGCCGTGCCGAGCGCGGCAGCCAACAACGTCAGCGCCAGGGCCAGGGCAAAGGCCGCGAACGTGACCCTCATTGCCCCACGCCGGGCGTTGGGTGAGAGCTGACGACATTGATCGAGGTAGGCGTACACGGCGTGGCGGGCCACCCGCGTTGCTTGCAGGATGGGATGGCCGAAGCCGCTCACCCCCCGAAACGACAGCGCGAGGAGCACCCCTGCCGGGGAGGTGAGTAGGTCCCAGCCCGTCGAGTACATGCCGAAGCGGAAGCCCCGTCGGTGATCGGCCGTACCGCCCCCCAGGCCCGCGCCCAGCTCCATGGCGAAGCCCCAGAGCCAGTGGACGATCCATAGGACGGCCAAGCCGAACACGGCGAGACCTCCGAACAGTCCCCAACCAAAGCGCGTGGAGAACAGCTCACCCATGGTCTGGGGAAGGACCCACCAGGCGACGGCGGTGAGGGGGAGGCCGAGCGAGAGCACGGCCAGGGTTTCGCAGGCGAGCGCGAAAGCGAGCGCTGGAGCCCAGGGCCCGGCGTCCAGACGACCGAAGACCGCATCGGGCTCGAGCGCGGTGCGTTCCGCGGTCAGGTAGAGTCGGCGGAGCCAGGGCAGGTCGGGACGTTCCCAGGGCAGGCCGTCGGCCGAGGGGGCTGACTCCACGGGCTCACAGCCCGCGCAGTCCGTCCTGCCGCAGCGGCTGCAGCGGACCATGGGGGGAACGTCCAGGTCGTCGTGCGCGTCGCTCACGGTGGCCCAGCGAGTGTAGAGTCCCGAGGTCATGACGGAAACGACGCACGAGTACCGGGTTTTCATCCAGGAGAGCCACCTGGACACCTTCGGTCACGTCAACAATGCCACTTATCTCCAACTCTTCGAGGAAGCTCGTTGGGATTTGATCACCGCTCGCGGCTACGGTCTGGAGAAGATCCGCGAGAGTCGCCTGGGGCCCGTCATCCTGGAGGCGAACGTGAAGTTTCGTCGCGAGGTGACCAATCGTGAGACGGTGACCATCGTCACCACGCTGGAGAGCTACGAGGGCAAAATCGGCAAGCTCCGTCAGCGCATGAAGAAGGAGGACGGAGCGCTGGCCTGTGACGCCCTGTTCGTTTGTGCCCTGTGGGACATCGACGCCCGCAAGATGGTGCCCCCGACGCCCGAATGGGCCCACGCCGTTCTGTTGCCGCTGGAGCCGAGCTCCAGTGAGCCCGGGTGACCGTGTAGGGGCGGTTCCCACCAAATCTGGCGTGCGGGCCGAAGGACCCGATCATTTGCCGCCGTTGAAAACATAATGGCCGAATGCTCCGGCCTACTTCCCTTCGCCTTCTGGTTCCTTCGGTACTCTTCGCCTCGGTCTCGGTATCGCTGGGTGCCTGTGGAAGCGAACCGCAAATCGACGGAGGCTCGGACGCGGGAGACAAGGCCGACGCGGGTGGCGGCACGGCCGATCTCGACGTCGGCACGGACAACGACCTCGGCGATGCGGACGCGGACACGGGCAACGATACCGGCCCGGACGTGGGCGGCGGCAACAACGGCCCCGTTTGCGAACAGGCTTCGAGCGAAGCCGAGCTGCAGCCCATCTTCTTGGCGTTCGCCTTCGATGTCTCGGGCAGCATGGGGCAGAAGGACAAGCCGCGCTGGTGGCACGACAAGACCAAGAAGTGGGATCCGGTCGTCGCCTCGACGTCCGCCTTCTTCGAGGACGCCGATTCGAGCGGCGTCTCGGCGTCGATGGTGTTCTTCCCCGCTGGCGCCTCGCTGTGTTCGGCCTCCAGCTACGCCGCTCCCGAGGTGACGATGCGTGAGCTGCCTTCGACCAGCTTCCGCACGGCGCTCGACGGTTACATCGAGGACGACGCTTGGCGAGGCAATACTCCGACGCGTTACGCGTTGGAGGGGGCGCGCACGTACATCGAGGGCGTGAAGACGGGGAACGGTAGCCTCGAGGCCAAGTATGCCGTCGTGCTGGTCACCGACGGCGAGCCTGCCGGCTGCACGAACAACACGGTCTCCGATGCGCGCACGGTGGCTCAGCAGCTGCTGACCGCTGGGTTCCCCGTCTACGTGATCGGCATCCTGAACCCGACGGACAAGCCAGCGGCGAGCGATCCGCTGCCCACCGAATGGGGGGCCGGGGCACCTTGGGATCACTGGGGTTGCAACCAGGACGGCACGAGCAACGCGAACGGCGACTATCCCTGCAACCCGCCCAACGCGCTGAACGGCCTGAACGACATCGCCAGCTTCGGCGGTACGAACGCCGCCGTGCTGATCGACACGAACGACACCGAGCAGGCCAAGAAGGACTTCAAGACGGCCATCGACTCGATCCGCTCCGCCCAGCTCTCCTGCAACGTCGGCATCCCACCGAACCCGCAGGGCGGCAGCTTCGACAAGGATCGCATCAACGTCTCGGTCAGCGTCGACGGCACCAAGACCGATTTTGCCTACGATCCCGAGTGCACCGACTTGGGCTCGTGGCACTACGACGACGCCGCGGATCCGCAGGAGATCATCCTGTGCGACACGACCTGCGCCGACGTGCAGTCGACGCCTGGCGCTCAGCTCAACGTGGACTTCCTCTGCCAGGATCGCCCCGACGTCGTGAACTGAAGCGCGAGGTCGTCCGGCGCGCTGGGCGCGCTCGATTGGCGCAGCTCGGCGAGCGCAGCGGAGGAAAAGCAAAGGCCCGGCGTCTCGCGACGTCGGGCCTTTTTCTCGACTCGGTTCGAGTCGCTCGGACTCAGTTCGTCTTGGCCTTCACGCGCCGGAACGGGTGCAGGAAGCCAGCGAGGCTCGAGGCGTTGCGCGTCTGCACGTACACCTTGCCCTGGCCGTGGAAGTCGCAGATCAGGCCTTCACCGCTGAAGAACAGACCCTTGAAGCCGCCGAACTTGCGCACGTTGTAGGTGAGCCCCTCGGTGAAGCCGACGATGTGCCCGGTGTCGACGGTGTAGCCTTCGGGCCCCACCTCGACCTCGTGCAGCGCCCCGTAGCTACCGTAGAAGACGGTGCCCGGACCCTGGATGCGCAGCATGAAGAAGCCGACGCCGCTGAAGAAGCCCTTCACGCCGCCGAACTTCGTGTCGATCACCAGCTTCTCACCGGAGTGCGCCACGTAGGCGCCGCTCTGCAGGAAGAACGACTCGCCGGCAGCCAGCGTGCGCGCCTTCATGTCGCCTTCGGCTGCCGTCGACAGGTAGAGCCGCTGGCCGCCAGCCGCCGAGGTGAAGGTGTTCTGGAACAGCGACTCGCCGCCCAGCAGCTTGCGCTTGGCCGCGCCGAGCAGACCACCGCGCATGCTGGTCTCGATCGAGATCTGCGTGTCCTTCGCCACCATGGCGCCGCTCTCGGCGACCACCTTCTCGCCGGAGTCGAGCACCAGCTGCAGCATGGCGAAATCGGGGGAATCGAGGATGTCGTACTTCATTTTCAGTTCTCCCGAGGGGGCAAGAGGCGGCCGACGGTGGTTCCGTACTCGCCAGGGTTGCGGCTCTGGATCCAGACCTTGCCGCGCCCCTTCAAGCGCAGCACCAGGCCTTCTCCGCTCAGGAAGCTGGCAATCCAGCCTTCCGAAGCTTTGCTGATGGTGTATTCGATGCCCGAGGTGAAGGCGACGAGGTGGCCGGTGTCGAGGATCAGCTCACCATCCAGCGTACGCTCTTCGATCGCGCCGAAGGCGTTGAGCAGGACGGGGCCGTTGCCGCTGGCCTTGAGGAAGAACAGCGACTCACCACTCAGGAAGCCCTTGAAGCCCTGGAACTTGGTGTCGATGGTCACCGAGTCGGGCGCGGCGACGTAGCTCGAACCCTGGATGAACAGCTCGTGATCCGACGTCAGCTGGTGCGAGACCATGCTGCCGCACAGCTTGGGTGCGAGTGAGACGCTCTGGCCGGAGCGCGTGGCGGTGTAGAGGTTCTGGAAGAACGACTCGCCACCGAGCACGGCGCGCTTGAGGCCGCCGAGGAAACCACCGCCTGCTTTGTGGGCGGCGTTGGTCTGGACCTGGATGTCCTTGGACATGGCCACCATGGCCGACGACTCGGCGCGGATGGACTCGCCTGCCTCGAGGTGGACCGTCGCCAGGGAGTGCGCGGGGTTGTACTGGATATCGATGCGCATGCTGGGACCTTTCAGGAGGGCAGAAGCGGCGTCAGCCAGCTGGCCAGCGCGCCCAGGTTGCGGGATTGGATGTAGACGGTGCCGCGGCCCGAGAACTCGCAGACCAGGCCTTCGCCCGAGAGCAGCAGCGACTTGAAGCCGCCCACGCTCTTCACCTTGAAATCGAGGGTTCCGTCGAAGGCCACGATGTGGCCGGTGTCGACGGTGAAGTTGCCGTTCACCTCGAGCGGCAGCACGCCGCCGTAGGAGTTGACCCACAGGTCGCCGGCGCCGGAGCACTCCAGCAATACCAGGCCCTCACCGCCGAGCAGCGAACGCAGACCCGAGAAGCGGACCTTCGTGTCGATCTGTCCGGTCGACGCCAGGTACGAACCGGTCTGCACGAACAGCTTGCTGCCTTCGGTCAGTTGCTTGTGAACGATGTGGCCGCTCACCGCCGGCGCCAGGATGACTTCACCCGGGCCCATCGACGAGAAGCGGTTCACGAACATCGTCTCGCCGCCGAACATCTTGCGGCAGAGCGCGACGAAGAACGCCACCAGCTTGCGAAAGAAGCCAGCGCGAACGCCGGCGTTGAGGTGCGTCGTCATCTGCACCTGCGTGTCACGGCTGACCATGGCGCCGGCTTCCGCCTGCACCTGATCACCCGAGTCGAGTCCTACCCTGAGCCAGGCAAACGAAGGCCCGTGCTCGATCCTGTGATTCATCTTTTCAGCTACCCTCCGGCGTGCGACGTTGCGATCGCTCACGAGGAACCGCAAGGTCTCGCACCGTATGACAGACCAATCCGAGCTGGATGAAGCAGGGGTGTCACCGAGCGGAAGCGGAGGGGAAGCCATCCCACCCGCACCGACTCCGGCGCCAGCGCCCGCGATTGCTGGAGCGCCCGCACCGGCCCCTGCACCAGCGCCCGCACCGGCGCCCGCACCGGCCCCCGCACCGGCGCCGTCTACCGCCGTGCGGCTCGCTCAGGCCAACGCACCGGCCGCTGGCTTCAACCCCAAGATGAGCCGCTTCGCCGTCGAGATCCTGGTGATCGGCGCCGTGGTCGTCGCCTTGGGCTTCGCCGCCGTCTTGGGCGGTGGCGCGCTGGCGGCGGCACTGACGCCCGTCGTGCCGCTGAGCTTCGACCGGAAGCTCGGTGAGATTGGCGCGATGACGGTGATGGCCGACGAGTGCAAGAACCCAGCGGCCAAGAAGTACGTGGAGGAACTCGCGCGCCCACTGTTGGCCGAGGCCGGTGAGCTGCCGTTCGAGTTTTCCTTTCGCGTCGTGAACGACGAGGCCGTGAATGCCTTTTGCCTCCCCGGAGGCTTCGTCACCGTGAATCGCGGCCTGCTCGAGGCGGCCGAGAGCGGTGAAGAAGTGGCAGGCGTCCTGGGACACGAGATCCAGCACGCGCTCCTGCGTCACGGCACGCGGCGAATGCTGCGCGAGATGGGCGGTTCACTCGCGCTCTCCTTGATGCTCGGCGGCACGGATTTGCACCAGTACGGCTCGCTCGCCAAGGACCTCACGGGGCTCAGTTACGATCGAGGACAGGAGAGCGAAGCCGATCGCGAAGGTGTGCGATTGCTGG
>DATIDO010000422.1:0-5524 GCA_035456245.1 Polyangiaceae bacterium | reverse complement strand
TCACCGACACCTTCCTGGAGTTGGCCAAGCCCCGCGCTTGGCAGAGCGCCGATGGTCCCGCGCACAGCGAAGCCGAGCGCTCCAGCGCCATCGCCGCGCTGCGTCTCGGCCTGTCGGTCCTGCTCCGCCTGTTCGCGCCGGTGCTCCCTTACATCACCGAGGAAATCTGGTCCTGGGTGTACGCCGCCGAGACGGGCCGACCGTCGATCCACGGCGCGCCCTGGCCCACCGTCGACGAGCTTGCCGACGTCCCCGCGCCGGCCGACGTGGCCCACTTCGATCGCGCCGTCGATCTGTTCACGGCCATCAACAAGGCCAAGGCCGACGCGCAGGTGTCGGCGGGTCGCGTCGTGGAGAGCCTGGTCGTCGAGGCGAACGCCGCGACCTTGGAGCGCGTCGCCGCGGTGCGTGACTGCGCCTTGGAGGCTGCTCGCGTGAACCAGCACCGGGTCAACGCGGTCGAGCTCGAAGACGGCCTGTTCCGTATCGTCGACGCCGTGTTCGCTCCGAAGGGCTGAGCCGGATGCGGCCTGGGTGACCTGACACGGTCATCCGGGCCCGGCTGGGCTCCAGGTCGACTGGGCGAGACAGCGCGGGTTCGGCTGGGAGCCCGCGCCCCACCGCTCAGGCGCCTTTCGACCGTTCAGGCGACCGGCGGGGGCGAGCTGTTGCCGCTGCGTGGCCCCTGCTCTTCGGACTCGTTCGACTGAGCCAGCATCTGGAACTCCGGGCTCTCGGCGATCAGTTCGTCGTACTTACCCGAGGCCTTCACACGTCCCCCCTCGATCAGGTGGATGACGTCGCTCTGGCGAATGCTCGACAGGCGATGCGCCACGCAGATGATGGTCTTCGTCCCGCTCAGCCGGGCGATGGCCGAGGTGATCTCGCGCTCCGTCACGTTGTCGAGCGCCGCGGTCGCCTCGTCGAAGAACAGGATCTCGGGCTCCTTGTAGAGGGCGCGAGCGATCACCAGGCGCTGACGCTGACCGCCGGACAGGTTGGCGCCAGCCTCCTTCAGCTCCGTGTCGAGGCCCGAGGGCAGCTCGCGGACGAAGCCGGCCGCGGCCGCCAGCTCCAGCGCCTGCCACACCTTGGCGTCGTCGACCTCACGGCTCGGCACGCCGAAGGCCACGTTCTCACGCACGCTACCCTGGCTCAGGTACATGCGCTGGCCCACGTAGCCGATGCCGGCGTGCCAAGCGCGGACATGGCGAAAGACGCTCAGCCCGTCGCATGTCACGTCGCCCGACTGCGGTTTGAGGAACCCCATCAAGAGCAGCACCAGCGTCGTCTTGCCGCCGCCGGACGGGCCGCAGAAAGAAACGAAACTGCCTCGTGGGATCTGGAGTGACAGCTCCGAGATCGCCGGCTTGGTCGCCCCCGGATAGGCGAACGTGACGTCCTGGAGCTCCAGGCGGTCGTGCAACCGGCCGTCGACGCCCGCTGGCAGAGGCTCCTCGTCGCTGAGGTACTGGTCGGTCGGCACGTCCGCCCGACGCGCGTAGAGCAGCTGCGGCGCCACCTGCTTCACCGCCGCGTCGAAGTAGTCGAACTCGCCGATTTTGCCGCGGATCGTCTGCAGACCCTTGTTCACCCGGGACATGGCCCCGGTGAGCCGCAGGCCAGCGAAGGCGAAGATGGCCAGCGTCGGCAGGGCGTCCACCAGGCTCTTGCCACGCAGAGTGGTGAGCAGCACGGCCAGCACGATCACCAAGCCGAGCAGCACCTCGTTCATGCTCTGCGGAAGGCGGGTGATCAGCAGCTTACGGCGCCGGTTCAGCGAGTGCTGGGCGAGCGCGCTCACGTAGCGCGCTACGAAGAGCTCGCGCGTGTTGTTCAGACGCCCGTCGATCAAGCCCTGGAAGCCGTCGGTCAGGTTGCGACTCGCCAGGCTCTTGCTGGCGGCTTCTTGCTGACCCATGCGGCCGAGCAGGCCCTGCGTCGCCCAATAGAGCCCGACGCCCATGACGCCGAAGATGGCGACGCCGCTCACGGTGAGCCAAGGATCGACCACGATCAGTAAGATGCCGACCATCAAGAGGATGGCACCGTCGGAGAGCACCTGGGCCGTGGCCCCGAAGCAGGCGCTGAACAGCTCGAAAATGCGAGAGATGTTGTGCTGCGGAGCGGCGGCACCGCGCTGCGTGAACACCTCGTAGCGGGCCAGCAGGTAGCCCTCGAACAGTCGGCGTGACACCCGCTCGTTCAGCTTCATCAAGAAGCGGTTCAGCAGGAAGTGCACCAAGATCGACAGGAGATTCTTGGCCAGGAGCACCAGCACGACCAGCGCGCCGCCCCACAAGACGTAGTCGAATTGCGAGACCGAACTCAGCAACTCGCGCAACACCCGTGCGACCGGGCCGTGTCGCGCCCCGTGGCCGTCGGGCACCAATCCCCGGGTGTAGCCGAACAGCACGACCATGCCGGTCATCTCGAGCAAGCCGGCGACGAACATCAGTCCGACCAGGCTGCCGAAAACCCAACGCCGACGCGGCTCCAGGAGTGCCCAGAGCGTGCGCAAAACGCGAACGATCAGCACGGCGGACTGCCCGCTCCCTGCTCGGCGGCGCGGTAGGCCGCCGCCAATACCTCGTCGTAGTGGGCCGAGGGGAGCTTGAGGATCACGCTCAGATCGGGTCGCACGAAGCGCGCCCGCGTGGCCACCACGGCGCCGCCGCGCAGCTCGATCCACTCCCCCAACGTAGCCTCTTCGGGTGACTGGCCTGCAGCGACGCGGGCCGAGTCGGCGGCGAGCTGCTCGGCCGTCGCGACCAAGAGCTCGGTCCGGAAGTGAACGCCGTCGGCCAAGCGCGTCTCGTCGAGCGCGAAGCTCCTGCCCCAAGCCTGCCGCAGCTGCTCGAGGCTATCCCGGAAGCCATCGGCCACCAGAACCGTCGCCCCCGCGGAAAACTCGTAGTCTCGGCCGAGTCGCTCCAGCTCGACGCGCAACTCGTCCGGACGGCGCGCCCAGCGCAGATCGACCACGGTCGGAACGCCCAATGCCTCCCGCGGTGCTTCCGCGAGGAAGGGCTGCATGGCCAGCGAACCGAGCGCGCGCGCCGAAAAGGCACCCGCGCGGCCGACACGACGAGCCATCCGCATCGACCAACGCACCGCCTTCTTGGCTGGCTCGAGCGGCGCCGACCAACCGGGCCCCTCCTCCTTGGGGCTCCAAGCGGGCTTCGAGCCCAGCCCGATCGCCTCGCACTCCTGCCACCACAGCTCGTCGTGGCCGCAAGCCATCTTCCACGGCTTGGACGAGCTCGTGTAGTGGAGCACGACGCGCTCTTCCAAGGCGCGGAGCAGTTCTGTCGATGGATACGACATGAACGCCTCGCCAGCGACCTGCTGCACCTGCTCGAGCGGGAGCGTGTTGCCGCCGCCCATGTGCACGTTGGCGAAGATGTTGAACCGCAGCTCCAGGTAGTGGACGCGGTTGCGGTAGATGTAGTTCAGCGTGTCCTGATCGACGAAGCGCACCTTGTCGACGATCGAGGCGGTGCGATCCATCACCAGTCGTTCGCTCAGCCACGCCAAGCAGGCGGGGATGTCGAACAACACCAGCCCGGAGTTGAAGTACGGCTTCTCCGGCTGCAGGTTCAGCGCGTCGCGGAACGGAGCGAAGGCAATTTTCGCATCCGGCACGGCCGCCACCAGCGCCCCATTCAGATCGAGCTCGAAAAGCCGATTGATGTCGGCCGAGCAGCAGATCATGTCCACGTCCAGATAGAGCACCCGCTGGTGGTTCCGGAACATGAACGGCAGGAGCAGCTTGGTCGTGGCGTCGCTGCTCACGTGAGTCCGGCCGCGAAAGCCGGACTTGCTGAGCTCGGCGAAATGCTCGGACGATGAGTAGTCGACCACTCCCGTCACGCGATCCCGGAAGGCGACGTCGGAGAAGTCTTCGATGCGCACGTCGCGAGACATCACGAAGATCTGCACGTCGGGCGCCAACACCCGAACCAAGGACGAGAGCATCACCTTGGTCGGCAGCAGGTAGTTTCGATCCGTGATGCAGACGACGGCCTTGGCGCCGGGCGGAATTCGTTCAGGCGTCACGCTGCGCTCCGAGGATCTCCCAGCAGCCGTAGTGCTGGAAACAAGCCATGATTTGTCGCTCGTTCTCGCGCCCGTGGACGTTGGCGTGGTGCAGGCTGACCTCCTGCGAGAACGGCCGCACCGGGAAGAACTGCGACGGGACGGCGATGCGCTTGCAGACGACGCCCTTCTTCAGGCTCATGGCCTTGAACCAGATGTCGTCGGCCTTGGGCGCCAGGCGCTTCTGCTCGGCCAGGTCGAACACCTCGGCGTCGAGGATGCCGGGCGGATAGAGGACGCCGCCGACGCCCAGAGGCAGGACGTTGAGGCCTTCCACCTCTTCCAACAGGTTCGGCCAGTCCTTGGTGTAGTGGAAATCCCGAGTCTTCAGCACCGAGATGTGTCGGGCGCGCGTGCAGTAGATCTTCGAGCGATCGGCCTGATACGCGCGGTGGAGCAGCTCCAGCAAGTGCTGAGGGTAGAGCACGTCGTCGTCGACCGTGATCACCACCGCGTTGGGAAACTCACGCAGGGCCGGCACCAGCTTGGTGTGGGAGCCGATGTCCTCGACGAAGCGGATGGTGAGACCTCGCTCCATCTGCTTCTGCAGACTGAGCGGCACATCGCTGGGCGAAACCTTGGTCTGGTCCAGCCACAACACGATCCGATCGGGCTTCAGCGTTTGGTGGAGGAGTGACTCGATGGTCGTGCCGATGTCGTAGAGGCGCGGCGCGATCGTGGTGAGCGAGACGACAATCTCTTCCTGGCGTGGCTCGCCGACGTGGAGGCCGTGGGTACGCCCTTCCGTCGCCAGCCCCAGGTAGAAGTACTGCGCGGCGAACGCATCGAGATCGTCCTTGCGAGCCCGATCCTCGTAGGCGTGATGACGCCGAGTCGCCTCCCGCACCTCGCGGATCGCCGCGGCGCGAGCGAAGCGGATGGGCTTGCGCAGGCCTGCCTTCACCCGGCGTACGCCGCGACTCGCCAACAGTCGCCCGTAGTTGGCCCAGCTCCACGCCGGCGAACGACGGAAGTGCGCCAGGTAATGCTGCGACCAGGGCGACGCCAGGTCGTTCCACGGCTTCCTCTCGCCGGGGAAGCGCAGTACCGAGGCCTCCAGAGGGCGTGAAGCCGCCGGGACCAGAGCCGGGATGTCCAGACACTCGGGCATCAGCTCGTGCTGTCGCTCGAGCAGCTTCACGTGACCACGACAGACGCCATTGAAGGTGTCCCGTTCCAGCGCCTCGAGGCCCCGGCGTGTCGAGGCGAAATCGAAGAGCTGCTGCGCCAGATCGTTCGCTCGAAAGGCAGCCAGATCGAGCAGCATGAGTCCATCGTCGAAGTACTCCGAGAAGGGCACGCCGACCTTCTGATCGTAGTGCGCGACGTGGTGCTTCTCGGAGTGGGCCAGCAGGGCTGGTGGAGCCGCGACCCAGGCCTCGCCGAGCGGCAGCGTGAAGAGCGAAGACAGGTCTTTCTGCACCAC
>DATIDO010000421.1:0-6356 GCA_035456245.1 Polyangiaceae bacterium | reverse complement strand
CATCCGCTGCCCAACGGCCGCTTGCTCACCTTCGGCCAGTCCGGCACCGAGGAAGGGGCGCTGACCGGCATGGGGCTCAAGATCTTCGACGTGCAGGGGAACACCGCCACCCTCCTGCACGACCTGTACCTGGGTGATGGCTACTCGGAAGTCAGCACGAACCACAAAGCCTTCACTTTCGTGCAGGATCACTTCGGCCCCGATCAGAGCTTGCTGCTCTTCCCCATGACGAGCTCCGACTCGGTCGGGAACGTGACGACGGGGCTCCAGGTGGCCAAGGTCAGCGCCGAGCAGGGCATCACGCTACTCGGCCTGCTCGATCACACGAAAATGGTGCGCAGTGCCTGCTCCAGCACCGCCTCGGGCATGCCCAGCTACTGCTACTACGGCTACGAAGCGATGCGCCGAGGACTCATGATCGGTGAAGAGGACGGACCGACCTACGTCTACTCCATCAGCTACGCGGGGCTCGCCGTCCATGATCTGGAGAACCTGGAAAAGCCGCTGTACGCGACGTCTCTCCCCCAGGCCGACTCGTTCTACTACTGAGCGCGCTCTACGATCGAGGCGGAGCCCCTCTCCGAATCGTACGGACCGAGCGAACGAATCCTCCCCCCGGCTCGCGCGCAGGCGCGAGTCGGGGCAAACTCTTGGTCCATGGGGACTCGCAGGTTCTTCCCGGTTGGCTACCGCAGCGTAGCCGTGCTCGGCGTCGCGCTCGCCGCCGCCCTCGGCGGGGTCGCGCTCGGCGGTGTCCTGCCCCTGTCCAGCTCCAACGCGCAGCCGACCCCTGCTCCGCCGACACCTCCCGCGCCCGGGCCGACTCCCCCCGCCCCCGCGCCTCCCCAGCCGCCGCCGCCGCAGCCCGCTCCGCCGCAGCCCGCTCCGCCGCAGCCTACGCCGCCGCCCTCCCCGCCGCCCTCCTCACCCAGGACTCCCGCGGCCAGCGAAGTCGCCGACAACCGTGTGGAGCCCCTGCAAGACGCCGCGCTCCAAGACCGCGCTCGCGCACTGTTCGGCGCAATCGTCAGCGGTGAGCCGACGGGAGCCGAGGAGTTCTGGTTTCCGCGCGAGCCCTTCGAGCGGCTCAAGGACATCCCGGAGCCCGGCAAGTACTGGGAGCAGCTACGTCGCGCCTACTCCCGCGACGTGCGGACCCTCCACGGCAAGCGCAAGCGCTGGGAGGGAGCGGCGTTCGTGCGCTTCGAGCTCACGCGCGCGGCCAAGTGGGTCGCCCCCGGCAAAGAGACCAACAAGATTGGCTACTACCGCTCGCTCCACGGCAAGCTCGTCTACACGGTAGAGGGCCAAGAGCGCTCGCTCGACGTCCACACCGTCATCACTTGGCAGGGCCGGTGGTACGTGACGCACTTGAATCCGTTCAAGTGAGCGACCACTGCCGGCCCCGGCGCGGCGCCGAGTTACAACGAGTCGTGCGCTCAGAAGCCGATTCGTCGCATGACGAAGCGCGGCAACCAGCGAATGACCAGCATCACGAAGGTCCACATGAAGGGCGTGTAGCGCACCGGCGTGCCCTTCAGGATGGCGCGGAGCACTTCGCGGGCCACACCGTCGGGCTCGCCGGCGAACGGCGGCGGCTTGAGGCCCTCGGTCATGCTCGTCTTCACGAAGCCGGGCTTGATGGTGATGGTGCGCAGGCCCTGGCTGCGGAACTTGTGATCGAGCCCCTCGAGGTAGGCACTGAGGCCGGCCTTGCTGGCGCCGTAGAGGACCACGGGCTTGCGCGCACGGTCGCCCGCCACGGAGCTGAAGGCGCAAAGCGTGCCGCCGCCACGTGACAGCAAGCGCCGGCGCGCGTGCTCACAGAAGAGCACGGTGTTGGCGAAGTTCACGTAGAGCAGCCGCTGGGTGAACGCGAGGTCCTCCTCCAGCCGCTCCTGCGTGCCGAACAGGCCGGCCGTCACGACCACCGTGTCGAAGCCACCGAGCGCGGCGTCCGCCGCGTCGAGCGCAGCCTCGAAGGTCTCCGGGCGCTCCATGTCGCACTCGGCCCAGCCCACCTTGCGGGTCCCGCCGCCGCGCTGCTCGAAATCCGTGGCGCTCTTCTGCAGATCGTCCTGGCCGATGCCCAGCAAGAAGATCTCGTCACCGCGCTCGGCGCACAAGCGCCCCAGCGAGCGACCCATGCCACGCGTCCCGCCCAGAATCACGACCTTCATGCTGCTTCACTCCCCAAACAGGCGGCGGCTCTGCGCGCTGCGCAGCTGCCCCTCGGGATCGTACTTCTTGCGCACGCGCAAGAACTCGGGCACCCGCGGATCCATGGCGGCGTAGTCCGCCGGTCGCGTCATGCCGTCCTTGGTCAGGTACACCCGACCGCCATGCTCGATCACCGTGGCGTTGAGCCGATCGATGACCTGCTGTGAATCGTCGCGAATGGGCAGATCGAGCGCCAGCGACATGCCGGGCTTCGGGAACGACAGCAGCCCATCTCCCTCTTCGCCGCAGTCCTTCACCACCGAAAGGAACGAAGCGGTGCCCGCGTCGGCCAAGGTCTCGATCATCGCGCGCAGCCCGGTCGCCCCCGACTCGTTGGGGATGATCGACTGGTGCTGCGTCACGCCACGCTTGCCGTAGCCGCGGTTCCAGTGCTGGATGCTGTCGAGCGGGTAGAAGTACTTGTCGGGATCGACGAAGCCCTTCTTCACCTTCTGGAAGTGGCTGCCGTAGACCAACGAGTTGAAGATGCCGATGGTGAAGCGGTTCAGCAGCCCGCTCGGCAGCGAGAAGGGCATGGTGATGGTGGGGCGGCCCTTGGGCAAACCGCGCGGCGCCTCGTCGGCGGTCGCCCAGCGCCCCACGTAGAGGATGCCGCGGCCCATCTTCTTGCCGCCGGCCACCGTGTCGCACCAGGCCACCGTCATCGGCCATTTCTCGCCGTCCGACTTGAGGCGCGCCAGCATCTCGTCCAGCGAGTCGATGCGATAGCTCTCGGTGTAGATCCACGGCGACGGGATCTTCTCGAGCTGGACGCTCACCTCCAGGATGTGACCAGTCAGGCCCATCCCGCCGAGCGTGGCCAGAAACAGCTCAGTCTCGTGCTCGCGGCTGCACTCGACGAGCTCACCGCTGCCCGTACGTAGCAGCAGGCTACGTACGTGTCGGCCGAACGTGCCGTTGACGTGGTGGTTCTTGCCGTGAACGTCGGAGGCCACCATGCCGCCGATGGTGACGAACTTGGTCCCCGGGGTGACGGGCGTGAACCACAGGCGCGGCAAGAACAGTCGATTCAGCTCGGCCAGGCAGAGGCCCGCCTCGACGCGCAGCACGCCGGTCGCTTCGTCGAAGCCGAGGATGCGATCGGCCAAGGTCGTGCCGAGGGCCACCTGGTCCCCCTTCGCCAACAGCGACGAGTCGCCGTAGGAGCGGCCGAGACCGCGCGAGAGGTGCTTGCCGACGGAGTCGCGAGCGAGATCTTCGCTGCGCCGCTCGACGCCGGGCAGGTAGGTGCGACCCCAGCCGGACAAACCCGGCCGCTGATCTTGGCGGGCACGAGAAGCAAGCGACATGCGGGCGAGGGTTTAACCGGCGGCCGGGCGGCTCGCCAGGGACGCCACGAAATATCCATCGCTGCCATGCAGCCTGGGCAAAAGCCGCTGGACCGCCTGTTCGGCGGGAAACGTAGCGGAGAAGGGCCCCGGCCCGAATGGCGCCGGAACGAGCGACCGAGCCATCGCCTCGAGCACCCTTTCGCCTTCTTCCGGCAGCACGCTGCAGGTCGCGAACACCAGCCGGCCGCCCGGGGCCAGCGCCAGCGCGGCGTTCCCGAGCAGCGTCGCCTGCAGCGTGGCCAACCGCACGGGGTCCTCGGCGCGGAGTCGACGCAAGATCTCGGGCCGACGCCGCAATGTGCCGACACCACTACACGGCGCGTCCACCAGTACGCGATCGAATGCGCCCCGCCACTCGTCGGGCGGCGGCTGGGTCCAGTCCCAAGGGCGCGCCTCGACCGCCAGGCCGAAGCGCGCGAACTCACCCCGCAGATCGGCCACTTTGTGCTCGTGCAGATCGGTCGCCACCACCCGACCGCTCGCCCCCACCCGTTCGGCCAGGAGCGCCGTCTTGTGACCGCGACCGGCACACACGTCGAGCACGCGCATGCCTGCCTGCACGCCCAACGCCTCGGCGACCAACTGCGCGCCCAGCTCCTGCACCGCAAACGTGCCGTCCTCGAACTCCGGGTGCCGCCGCGGATCGCCACCACCCACGTAGCGGTAGGCCCCCTCGACCCCCGCGATCGGCGCCGCCTCTTCTGCGAACCAGCTCGGCGCCGCTCGCCCCGCGCGCAGCCGCAGCGTGGGAGCAGGCTCGCGCACGTCGGTCAGCAGCAGTCGCGCGTCTTCCTCACCCAGCGCGTTGGTGAGCCGCCCACGCAGCCAGGCCGGCGCACTCTGCCAGATGGCCACCTCGAGCGGCGTGCGCTGCGCGGCCACCGCCTCGGTGACGCGACGCAGCACCGCGTTGACGAAGCCACCCACCGCCTTGCCCCGCACTTTCCGCACGTGCTCCACCGCCACGTGGACGGCCGCGCGCGGCGGCACGCGATCGAGGAACTCGAGCTGATAGGCGCCGACCAAGAGGTGACCGAGCACCAGCCTGTCGTTCTCACGCAGCTTGCCGAACTTGCGCAGCCGGCTCAGCAGGTGGCCCTCGGTGCGCAGCACGCCATAGACCAGCTCGGTGCAGAGCCCCCGATCCCGGGCCTCCAGCCGCGACTCGTCCAGTGCACGCGCCAGCGCGGCGGCAGCGTAGGCGTCGTCGTCGAACACACGGGTGAGTACCGCGACGGCTACTTCGCGTGCGTCGGTCATCCTGGATCGGCCCCATTCTCGGCCCCATTCGCGGCCCTGTCGGCGCTACTGAACGCCTTGGGAATGCTCTGGAACTGGCCCTTGATCAGGTCCCAGCGCTTCTCGACGTCGTTCTTGAAGGCCACCCCCATCAGGAAGAGCAGCACCGCCATGCCGAAGATGTGCGCGATCTCGCGTACCCGCATGGGCACGGGGCGACGCAGCACGCCCTCGACCAAGAAGAAAAGCAGGTGACCGCCGTCGAGCACGGGAATGGGCAACAGGTTGAGCAGACCCAGGTTGATGCTGACCAGCGCCATCACCCAGAGGAAGTACTCGGTACCCTTGCGGCGCTCCTGGCCGGCGATCTCGTAGATGGAGATGGGGCCGCTGATCTCTTGGAGGCTGATGCGCCCCTGCACGAGGCGCAAGAAGGCGACCGAGATGAAGCGCGTCACTTCGAGCGTCTCGCGCACCGCCTTGGTCAGCGCGTAACGCACGGGCTCCGGGTGCTCCACGCGCTCTTCGAGCGACAGCGGCAGCCACTGCTGCACGGTGCGCGCATCACAGCCGATCTGACCTTGTTCGGCCAGGTTGGCCCAGCTGCCGCACGGCAGCACGTAGACCGAGGAGGTTCCGCCGCTCGAGTTCACGAAGTCCTCACGACGGACGCGAAAGGTGCCCGAGCGGGCGCGACCGTCCCGAGCCGAGACGAAGTCGAACTGGTGCTCGTTGTCGAGCCCGCCGCGCAGCTGATCGACGAACGTCGACCAGGCCGGCAGCTTCTGACCGTCCAGCGAGACCAGGCGGTCACCCGGCCGCAGCCCGGCCTGGAACAGGTAGCTGCCGGCTGGAACTGCTGCCGCGTAGAGATCCGCCAGCTCGAGGCCCGTGCGCTCCAGCAGCGTGCCCGCCTGCGATTGAGGCGTGAGCGCCACGACGCCCGCTTCCAGCACCGCCAAGTCTGCCACGCCACCCAGCACCCCGACGACGCGGGACGGGCGCAGATAGCCCACCGGCACTGTCTCCCCGCGGTTGCGCTGCAGCTCCGTCTCCAGATCCATGAAGCGGCGGATCGGCTGGCCCGCCACCGAGGTGACGATGTCGAAGGTGCGCAGCCCGGCGCGGTAGGACGGCGAGTCGGGCGAGGCGATGCCGACCACCGCCGCCGGAGAATTCGGCTGGATGCCGATGGTGCCGTAGCGTTCGGTCAGATCGAGCTCGAGCTGCCGCTTCTGCTCCTGGACCTTCACGTCGAGCTCCACGTGGCGGTTGTCCCGGAACACCTTGAACGTCAGCACGTCGCCGGGGCTGCGCTCGACCATGCGCCGCACTTCTTCGAAGGTGCCGACCTCGATGCCGTTGACGGCCATGATGCGGTCGCCCGGTTCGAGCACACCCTTGGCTGGGTGACCCGGCAGGACCACGCCCACGGTAGGGGGGGCGAACGGACCGTCGGCGATGTAGACGGTGAAGTAGAGCAGCACCGGAAAGACCAGGTTCATCACCGGCCCGGCCAGCACCACCAGGATGCGCTGCCAGGCC
>DATIDO010000420.1:0-2267 GCA_035456245.1 Polyangiaceae bacterium | reverse complement strand
GTCCGATCAGCGGTGGATCTTCTGCGCGGGGTGACTGGCGGCCTCGTAGTCGGCCTGTGCCATGCCGCGGACCAGTTGGGAGAAGGACGTGGTGGGCTTCCAGCCCAGCTTCTGGCGAGCCTTGCTGGGATCGCCCAGGAGCGACTCGACCTCGGCGGGTCGGAAGTAGCGAGGATCGACGCGGACGATCACCTTGCCGCTCTTGGCGTCGGTGCCCGTCTCGCCGGTTCCCTCGCCGGACCAGCGCATTTCGAAGCCGAGTTCGTGCGCCGCGAGCTCGACGAACTCGCGAACGCTGTGTTGCTCGCCGGTCGCGACGACGAAATCTTCGGGCTCGCTCTGCTGCAGCATGAGCCACATGGCCTCGACGTAGTCGCGGGCGTGGCCCCAGTCGCGCTTGGCGTCCAGGTTGCCCAGATACAGGCATTCCTGAGTCCCCAGCTTGATGCGAGCGAGCGCGCGGGTGATCTTCCGGGTCACGAAGGTCTCGCCGCGGCGAGGCGACTCGTGGTTGAAGAGGATGCCGTTGCAGGCGTACATGCCGTACGCTTCACGGTAGTTCACGGTAATCCAGTAGGCGTAGAGCTTGGCCACGCCATAGGGGCTGCGCGGGTAGAAGGGCGTGGTTTCCTTCTGCGGGACCTCCTGCACCTTGCCGTACAGCTCCGAGGTGGACGCCTGATAGAAGCGGGTGGATTTCACCAGTCCCAGCGTGTGGATGGCTTCGAGCAGGCGAAGGGTGCCGACCGCGTCGGAGTTGGCGGTGTACTCGGGCTCCTCGAAGCTGACGGCCACATGGCTCTGCGCGCCCAGGTTGTAGACCTCGTCCGGGCGCACGGCGTCGACGATGTGGAGCAAGCTCGTCGAGTCGGTCAGGTCACCGTGGTGGAGGTAGAAGCGACGATCGAGCTGGTTGGGCTCCTCGTGCAGGTGATCGATACGCGCGGTGTTGAACGTGGAGGCGCGGCGTTTGATGCCGTGCACCTCGTAGCCCTTCTCCAGCAGAAACTCCGCGAGGTATGCTCCGTCCTGGCCGGTGACGCCGGTGATGAGTGCCTTCTTCTTCAAGCTACGCTCCCGGGCGGAGCATAGCCGGCAGCTCAGCCGCCAGAAAGCGCGAGTGCCTCGCGCACATGGGCGCGAAAGTCCGGAAATTCGCCCAAGAGCTCGGTCGTTTTGCTCACGTCGAGGGTCGAATAGGCAGGCCTGCGTGCCGGACGTGGGTACTCGGCGCTGGTGCAGGGGTCGACGCGGGCCGGGGCCCCGAGGATCTCGGCGATGGTGCGGGTGAGCTCGAACCACGTGCACTCGCCGCCATCGGTGAGGTGCCAGGTGCCGCGGGCACCTCGATCGAGCAGGCGCAGCGTGCCTTCGGCGAGCCACAGCGCGCTGGTCGGGCGGCCGCGTTGATCGTCGACGACGCGCAAGACGTCCTTCTCGAACAGGAACTTCTTCATGGTCAGCACGAAGTTCTTGCCCCACGGCGCGTACACCCAACTGGTGCGCAGGTGCAGGTAGTCGGCTTCGGAGCGCTCCAGCAGCTCTTCGCCCACCGCCTTGGAGCGGCCGTAGGCATTGAGCGGAGCGCGGGGGGCGTCCACCGGGTAGGGCGAGGTGGCTGCGCCGTCGAAGACGTAGTCCGTCCCGTAGTTGACCAGCACGGCCCCTCGCTCACGGCACAGTTCGGCGAGCCAGCCGACTGCCGTGCCGTTGATGAGGGTGGCAGTAGCCTCGTCGGTCTCGGCGCCGTCCACGTTGGTGTAGGCGCCACAGTTGAGCACCACGCGGGCGCCTTGGGTGGCGCGGCGCAGGGCCTCGCGACTCGAGAGATCTGCGTTGGCGCGCGAGTGGGCCACGAAGTCGGCGCCGCGCTCACCGAGCTTTTGCACGAACGAGCGGCCCAACATGCCGTCTCGGCCCAGGACGACGTACTCAGCCACGCGGCCCTTCCCAGCTCGGGGCCTTCTGCTCCACCTTCGGCTCTTCGTAGATCGGCAGCCGCTCTCGCGGGATGTCGGAGAGGAGCTGCGCGGCTTCGTCCTTGGCCGATAGCTTGTACTCGAGGTCGGGCCAGGGGATGCCGATGCCGGGATCGTCGAAGCGCACGGAGAGCTCCGTCTCGGGGTGGTAGCCCACGGTGCACTTGTAGGCGAAATGAGCCGTCTCGCTCAGCACCACGAAGCCGTGGGCGAAGCCTGGGGGGATCCAGAGCTGGCGATGGTTCTCCTCGCTCAGTTCCTCGCCGACCCACTTGCCGTAAGTGGGGG
>DATIDO010000419.1:0-4194 GCA_035456245.1 Polyangiaceae bacterium | reverse complement strand
CGCGCACCAGGCGTTGGGCCAGGATGCCGATGACCGTCGAGCGCACCAAGAAGGGCTCGATGTCCATCTCCACCAAGCGCGTCACGGCGCCGGCCGAGTCGTTGGTGTGCAGGGTCGAAAGCACCAAGTGGCCGGTCATCGACGCGTGCATGGCGATGTCGGCCGTCTCCTTGTCGCGGATCTCGCCCACCATGATCACGTCCGGATCCTGGCGGAGGAAGGCGCGCAGCGCGCTGGCGAAGGTCAGGCCGATCTTGGCGTTGACCGGGATTTGGTGGATGCCTCCCAGCTCGTACTCGACCGGATCCTCGGCGGTGAGGATGTTGATGTTCGGCTGATTGATGCGGTTGAGGCAGCCGTAGAGCGTGGTGGTCTTGCCGCTACCGGTCGGTCCGGTCACCAGGATGATGCCGTCGGGGCGACGGATCAGCGTCTCCATCAGGGCGTAGTCGCGTGGCGCAAATCCCAGATCGCTCAGGTCGAGCAGGATGTTCGTCTTCTGCAACAAGCGCATGACGATGCGCTCGTGATCGCGGCTGGTCGGCACGGTCGACACGCGCACGTCGAGCGGGCGCCCGGCGATCTTGAGCGAGATGCGGCCGTCCTGCGGCAGGCGCTTCTCGGCGATGTTCAAGCCCGCCATGATCTTCACGCGGGCGATCACCGAGCTCATGAACTGTCGGCTGGCGCGCCGCGCCACGTACAGCTCACCGTCGACGCGGTAGCGGACGATGACCTCTCGCTCCTCCGGCTCGATGTGGATATCGCTGGCTCGCTCCTTGACGGCCTGCGAGAACAGCGTGTTGACCCAACGAATGATCGGCGCGTCGTCGTCCGAGTCGAGCAAATCGATCTGGTCGTCGTCGGCGTCACGGTCCTTCGACTCCAGATCACTGATCGTGTCCTGGCGCTCGTAGACGCGGTTGATGGCGTCGACCACGATACTGGGCGTCGAAACCACCGGCACCACCGGCCGATCCAACAGCGCCCGCACGTCGTCGAGTGCCGCCGTGTTCAGCGGGTCGGAGCACAGCAGCTCGAAGAACTCGTCCGTCTCCGAGATCAGCAGGACCTTCTGTGCCTTCGCGTAGCCGATGGGCAGGCGCGTGCCGATGTGGATGGGCACGTTGCGGGTGTCGACCTTGTCGATGAAGTCGAGACCGCACTCGGCCGCCAGCGCGCGCGCGATGTCCTCCTCGCTGGCGACGCGCTGGGTCACCAGCAGCTCGGTGAAGGGGCCCGGACGCTCGCGCAGCTGCTCGTACAGCCCCGGAAGGAGCTCTTCCGAGACGACGCCGTGCCGCGCCAGGATGGTTCCGATAGCCTGCGCCGTCTCCACGCTCACTCCGTTGCTTCGCCGGCCACGCTGCGCGAGCCAGATTGGATGCGCAGGCTGGGGCCCACGTCGGCGGTCTCCACTGCGCGCGGACGCGCGCGCTCACCAGTCGGTTGGGCGGGCGCCGCCGCCGGCGGGGCCGCCGGTGCCGGGCGAACCCGACGAGCGCCACCGCCTCCGGTGCCGCTTCCGCCTCCGCCGTCTCCCTTGGTCGTCGACGGCAGATCGATCGGCTCACTGGGAACGTGCTCGGCCACCTGACGCGGCTTCAGCTCCTCTTCCAGCCGGGCGTTCTCTTCGATCTCGAAGTAGGCCTGGCGGATGTCCTCGAGCAGGCCGTTGGCGCGAGCATAGTCGGTCGGCGGCTTCCACTGATCGGTGGCGAACACGAAGTAGCGGTCGATGAACTCCTGGCGCTCCTGCATCTTGCGCTCGAAGATGCGGCGCAGATCCTCTTGCTCGCGGATCACGTGAGGCGTGAGGATGAGCAGCAGGTTGGTCTTGCGCTGCTCGCGCTTGGTGCTCGAGAACAGGAAGCCGAGCACCGGGATGTCACCCAGGATCGGTACCTTGTCCTTGGACGTCGTGTACTCGTCCTTCATCAGGCCGCCGATCACGACGGTCTGCTGATCCTTCACCACCACCGTGGTGTTGGCCGTGCGCTTGGTGATGGGCACGGCGCCCAGGGTACCCACTGGCGTGCCGGCGGCGCTGGATTCCTGCTGGATCTCCAGGCGCACCTGGTCGGACTCGTTGATGTGGGGCGTGACCTTGATCTTGTTGCCCACGTCCTGGCGCTGAGCGTTGAAGCCGAAGCCACCGAGCGCCGCCATGCCCAGCGCGCCCGCGGCGCCGGCCGTACCGCTGGTGGTGCCGCCGCCCAAGCCGCCCGCGATGTTGGTCTGCAGCGGGATGTTCTCGCCCACGCTCAGCTCCGCCGCCACGTTGTCGGTGGCGATGATGTGCGGAGTCGCCAGCACGTTTCCGCGGCCCGAGCTGGCCAGGGCGTTGATGACCACGCCGAAGGCCGGGATGCTGAGGCCGGTACCGAGGAGGTTCGAGGTTCCGGGCAGGTCGGCGCCGCGCACACCGGCGGCGAAGCCCTGCAGCGCGCTGGGGTCGGCCGGGAAGGTCACCGACTTGCTGGCGCCGAAGCCACCCAGGAAGGTCGAGTTACCGCTGCCGCCGATGTTCTCCTGGAAGCCGCCGTGCCAGGACACGCCCAAGGTGTTCGTGTCACTGACGCCGACGTCCATGATGACGGCCTCGATGAAGACCTGCCGACGCGGCTGATCCAGCTTGTCGACCACCACGCGCAGCTGCGCGAAGTCGCGGGGCGAGGAGGTCACCACCAGCGCGTTCGTGGCCACGTCCGGCGTGACGCTCACGTCACCCTCGAACATGCCGCCGGCGTCACCGCCGCCGCCCGCACCGGGGCTGCCGCCCTTGCCCGCCGTGCGAGCCGTCTGACCCGACAGCATCTGCTGCAGCGTCTTGGAGAGTTCGTCGGCCACCGCGTGCTGGAGCGGCAAGACGTGGACACGGCCCGCCTCGCCGGGCTTGCTGTCCAGCTTGCGCACGATCTGCAGCAGCTTGTTGTAGGAGTCGTCGGTGCCGACGACGATGAGCGAGTTGGTCTGCTCGTCGGCGATCACCTTGCTGAGGCCGCCACCGCCGCCCTGCCCGACCTCGAACAGATCGTTGATGCGCTGTGCCATCTCCGGGGCGTTGCCCTGGTTGATCTTCTCGATCCACATGCGCTGGCCAGCGCCGCCGACGTCCACCTCTTCGAGGATGCGGACCATGCGGCGGATCTGCGACCCGGTGTCCGTCATGATCAGCAGGTTGCCGTTGGCGTAGGCGGTGACGTCGCCTTCCTTGCTCTTGAACTTGGCCAGGAGCTGGGCCGCCTCGTCGGCGCTCACGTAGCGCGTGCGGTAGATGCGCGTGATGTAGGAGTCGGCGTTGGGGACGGGGGCGCCTCGGTCGTAGACCGGCGTGGTTTGCGCGGTGACGCCGGCGCTGTCGACGATCTTGAGGAAGCGACCGTGGGGCACCACGGTCATGCCGTTGACCTCCAGGATGGAGAGGAACGCCTGGTAGGCCTCCTCCAGCGTCACCGGCTCCGGCGACACCACGGTGGCCTTGATGGACCGAACCTTGGCGCCGTAGATGAAGCGGCGACCGGTCATGCCGCTGATGTGGTTCACCAGCTCGGCCAAATCGGCGTCCTGCAGGTTGAACTTCACCTTGGCGCCGCCGGGCATCGGCTTGTAATCGATGTCCGTAGCCGCGGCGATCTTGTCCATGGTGGTGGGCGGATCGGCAGCGGCGCCGGGAGGCTCACGCTCGGGCGGCGCAGCCGGAGCTGCTGCGGGCGCAGCCGCAGGGGCGCCGGTGCGGGCTGGGCGCGCGGGGCGAGCGCGCACGGGCGGAGGCGGGGCAGCCTGAGCCCAGGCGTGGCTCGGCAAGACCAGCAAGAAGCCCAGCGTGGCGGCGAGCCCGAGCGAGCGGCGCGCGAGGAGCGACTTGGGGTTCTGGAAGGGATGGGTGCTCACGAAGTTCTCACTTGATGTGGTAGTCGACGCTCACGGCTTGGCCGCGGCGATTGAGTTTGACCGCTAGGTTGTCGGCGGTGCGCAGGCGGGCGTAGGCCTCCAGGGCCTTCTCGGGGCTGCCCATGTCGAAGCCGTTGATCTGCTCCAGGCGATCGCCGTTCTGGAAGCCCATCACGCCGAGCAGCGTCTCGGGGCGGATGCCGAACATGCGCACGCCCACCACCTTGCCGTCCTTCTGCTCGGGCACGATGCGGGCCGACTGCATGAGCGCCGTCTGATCCTCGAGGATCTTGTCGACCG
>DATIDO010000418.1:0-4669 GCA_035456245.1 Polyangiaceae bacterium | reverse complement strand
CTCGAGGACGACCTGACGCACGCGCGGCCACGTCTCGGGTCCGATGCCCTGGAGCACCTCGAGCTCGGCGCCCTCGACGTCGACCTTGAGTAGATCGATGCGCTCGACTCGCTCGCGCTGGGCGACCTCGTCCACCGTCTTGAGCGGGCAGCGGAGACGCGTCGTGCCGATGAGCGCCTCGAACGCCCGGCGCGTCACCGTGCCCCGCGGGACACTCGACACCGCTCGCTCGACGAGGCCGCTGAGCGTGTGACCGAGTCCTCCCGGCAGACCACGGCGCATGAGCCCGCTCACGCTCTTGGCCTTGGCGTCGAAGAACGCCTCGAACTCGCCGCGCTTCTCACCGATGTGTTGGGTGGTGTCGCACGGCAGGCGCTTGAAGTAGTGAAATTCAGCGTGATCCGGTGCACCCAAGGCCGTCAGGCCCACCGGGTACAGGTGGCTCGCCGAGTCGGCCAAAAGGGGGTTGGTGTGGAAGTTGCGCTCCAGCGCCTCGTACACCTGGGGGATCGGCTCGAAGCAGTAGAAGCGCAGGCCACCGCCCGCTCGCTTGGCGGCGTGGAGGGCGAAGGCACCGATGTTGGCCCCCACGTCGAACACGATGTCGCCCCGGCTCAACTGGATGCCGTGACGAAAGTACTCGTCGATCTCGTCGACCAGATCATCGAACTGACCACCAGCACCCAGCGGGTGATAGACGCGGCCCAAACTCGGCACGATTTTCGACAACAACATGGACTCATGCGGCTTCGCGTTACTGACCGCATTTGTCAAGTCGCACTCCAGAATAGGCCTGCTCTGGCTCCTGTCGGCTCATGCGTGGCCCTGTGTCGAACTCGGTACGCAGGACGCGTGTTACCGCGCTTCGGCCGTGCGCAGTTCGCTTCGCAGTCTCGGTCCCCACGCGAAACGACGCGCGCCGATTTCGGGCAGTCCGAGCGCGCTCAGAGCCGACCTTCGGCGAGTTCTTGCGCGGCGAAGTCGGCCGCACGAAGTGTGATCGCCATCTCGGTGAGTGTCGGATTTTGCCAACCGCAGCTGGGCCAACAGGCGCCATCGACCACGAACACGTTCGGCGCTTCCCAAACTTGGTTGAAGCGATTGACCACGGAGTCCGTCGGTTTCTCGCCCATTCGCGCGCCTCCCACCTCGTGCACGAATAGTCCAGGTGTCGAGCGCCGCCACTCGGCCTGCATCTTCTCCAAGAAGCCGCCAATGACGGGCGTATGCACCAAATCGCCGAGCGCAGAGACCACGCCTCCTGCGCCGTCGATCATCTCGAGCGCCGAGCGGCGCGCGGCCGCGGCGATCTTGAGGTCCTCTTCCTTCCACTCGCAAGCGATGTGGGGAGCAGGAAGACCCCACGCGTCCCGCACCTGCGGATCCAGGCTGATGCAGTTGTCGAAATGCGGCAGCACCTCCGAGCGCGCGCAGAGAAAGCCGAACGCTTCCCCCGCGCGGCGACGCAGGAAGGTCGGGATCTGCAGGCGCGAAATGCCTCCCCAGAATCCGAATCCTCGCAGGTGTCCCGCGTTCGTGCCGTTCAGGTTCTCGTGGCGGGGGATCAAGATGCTGTCGCTGCCGAGCAGCTCGTGCTCTTCACCCCGATCGGGGACGTCGGGCAGGTAGAAGTAGATGTTGCTGGCGATGTGATCCATCAGGTAGTGGCCCAGCACGCCGGAAGATGCGCCGAGCCCGCCCGGATGTCCGTCGGTCGACGACAACAGGATGCGCACGGTCTCGATGGTCGAGGCGCACAGGAAGACCATCTTGGCTCGCGCGTCCTCGGAGCGGCCCGTCGTGGCGTCCACGAACTCGACCCCGCGCGCCCCGGACGCGTCCGCATGAAAGGCCACGCGCGCAACGACGGCGCCCGTGCGCACCGTCACACGCCCCGTGGCCATGGCCTGCACCAGCGAGGTGGCCTGGCTCGACAGCCGTGAATGAGCTTCGGTCGACGAGGGGCGTCGGCCCGCGCGGATCCCTCGCGAGGGCAGGACGTGGCGACCGGCGAACTTCTTCTCCACGCGATGCCGAAACACCGTCTCCGCGCTGGTGAGGGGACGGGGCTCGAGGAAGTCCCCATCCGGAAGTTCGTCGAGCCCTTCCGCCGAGCCGTGCACGCCGAACATGCGCTCCAACTCCGCATAGTGCGGGGCCAAATCGGCGTGCCGGATCGGCCAGTCGATGCCGACTCCGTCACGCGACGCCGCGAGAAACTCGTGATCGGAGAAGCGTGGCGTCACGCCATCCCAAACCAGCGAACGCCCCCCGAGCTGCCGCCCGCGGATCCAACGGAACGGCATGCCCTCCGGGGTCGTGTACGGATGGTCGATGTCATCGACGAAGAAGTCGGGATTCGTCGTCCAGTAGGTGGCGTGCATCTCCTGGATCGACTGCCGCTTGCTGACGTAGTGCCGGTAGAGCTGACGCGTGACGTTGCTCAGTGGTGAGCCGTAGTGCTTGCGCTCGGACACGGCCGGGCCCGCTTCGAGCACGAGCACCTCGAGCCCTCGCGCAGCCAGTTTGTGCGCCGCCGCTCCACCCGTCGCGCCCGAACCGACGACGATGGCGTCCCAAATCTTCTGGCTCTTCATGATCACCGGCCCCGAACACGCGGCCGGAAGCTCCCCTGCTTCGCCACCCGTTCCTTTGATCTATCTGCCCTGTCTACACCGTCAAGCTCGCAAACGTCCGTTCACTACGGCAACGCGATGGCAACCGTCGTGTCACGGGGGAACACGCCGATTCGCCTTCGCCAGGGTCTCGAGCGCGGACAGCGCTTCGTGTTTCTCAGCAAGAACTCACCGGTCGGGCGCTCACTGACGCCAACGCAGCGAGCGTTTTGCCTAGCGCGCCGTTCAGCCTTGCTCGAGGAAAAGCAACTCGTGGGCGCCCAGCTGGAGGTCGAGCGCCGCCACATTGGCCTCGAAGTGTCGGGCCGACCCTACGGCCACGACCGGATGAACGGCGAATGGTTGCTGGGTGACGTAGGCCAACGCCAAGGCCAACGGCGCCACGCCGCGACGTTCGGCCAATTCGAAAAGCCGCTTGCGCTTGGCGTCGTTGGCCGCGTTCGCGTAGCTCGCCTGCACCTCGTGCGACCCCGAAAAGACGCCGCGACCGAGCGCAGACCAAGCCAAGATGGGGAGGCCTGACCGCACGTAGAAGTCTCGAGCCTGGCGGCCGGCTGCTCCCGAGATCGACACACAGCCCTTCCAAGGAGGCGTGGACCACTCCGCGAGCGAGAACTGCGGGCTCGACGCACTGGGGCCGGCGACACCGCACGAGCGAGCCACTCGCTGGAACTCCAGGATCCGATCGTGGTGCCAATTGGACACCCCCCAGGCGGCAATCTTGCCCTGACGCCTGTAGCGCTCGAACGCCTCGGCCAGGCCTGCAAGATCTGCGTCGGGGTGATCGCGATGCAGCAAATAGAGATCGATGCGCTCGGTGTTCAGACGACGGAGCGAGTCGTGCAGATCGTTCTCGATATCGGCCAAGCCGAGTCGGTTCGGACGAACGACTGGGTAAGGATGGCCACCCTTCGTGACCAGGAAGACCTCGCTCCGCAGGCCGCGCGACGCGAGCCAGGCTCCCAGCGCCCGCTCGCTCCCACCCATCTGGTAGGAGGCCGCCGTGTCGAAGCCCCGAGCCCCGGCGGCGAACATTTCGTCGAGCCAGGCGTGAGCGTCTCGATCAGTGCCTCGCCCGAGAACGGTGCCTCGTCCAAACGCGACGGGGCTACCGAGGCGCTCGGTTCCCACGAGGATCTTCGGGAGCACCCAATCCGCCTCCGAACCTTCGGCCGAGGGAGCCGGCTGCCGAGTCGACACGGGGTTCTTGTCGTCCCCGGCCCCCCATCCGTCAAGGGTCTCCGGGAATCACGAGCGATCGAGAGGACGGGGTTGGTCAGCGCCCCGCCGCTCGTTACGCTGTCCGGGTGGACTGGGAGGAGATGAAGCTGAGCTTTCCGGGGGTGGTACCCGATGAACTGCTCTGGCCATTGCTCGCCTGTCTCCCTGACCACGTGCTCTGGCTCGACACGGAATGCCGAGTGCTCGGTTCGAACAAGTCGCTCAACCCGGCTCAGTCCCGCCCTCTGTTGGGCCGCTGCGTGCTGGACCTCTTGGATCCTCTGGAGCGCGCCAAGGCAGAGAGCGCTTACGACGAGGTGCGCACGACGGGCAAGCCGAACAGCTTCCAAGCGCGTTACAACGACCCGAGCGGACAGTCATCGCTCTTCGAAACTTTCATCGTCCCTCTGGGCGCGCCGGGAGACATCAGCGGGTTCATCACGAACTCCCGTGACGTCACGGGCGCGAGCCAACGAGATCGCAACCTCGAGCTGGCCGTGCAGGCGACGGGCATGGGCATCTGGCGCTTCGACGTCCGGACCGGAGCCGTCGAGTGGAATGCCGAGATGCACCGCATCATGGGGCGTGAGGTCCCCATCGCGCCGGACACCTACCTCGCCGAGGCGGTGCACCCCGAGGACAAGGAGCAGGCCGTTGCTCAGACGCGACGCTCCTTCGAAGAGGGCGTCTTCGGGACCATCTCGCACCGCATCGTTCGTCCCGACGGGGCCGTCCGTTGGGTGATGTTGGTCGGCAACATGGAGCGGGGCGCCGGCGGTGCCTTGATTGCGGCTCACGGCGTAACCATCGAC
>DATIDO010000417.1:0-5206 GCA_035456245.1 Polyangiaceae bacterium | reverse complement strand
AACTACCTATTGTTGGTTAAGTATCCTGACCTTGGGTTGCGGAGGCGTCGAGTCGTTGGGCACGCGTCCCGCCGTCTCCTGCGACCTGGTCGACTACGAACTCGACGACACGGAGAGGAGCGTCTCCATCGGTACCTTCTGGACCGACACCGCCGAGGCCAGCGCACTGAGGCTACTCGAGGAGGCTGCCGAGCGCTCACGTTTCGTCGTGACGCCAACACGGCGGCGCGATCGGCTCACCCAGCAGCTGTCCCTACGTGACTGGCTATTGAACGACAGTGAACCACTGCCGGATCTCTTCCAGGTCAATGGCGGGTCGGACGTCCTGCAATGGCCTTCGCGCGCCGCGAACGAAGAGCCACAACTGTGTTCTCTCGATCGCCTCGACCAGCTTCACGCTTGGCGAGACCAATTCTTCCCGGCCACGCTGGCTCCGCTCAGTTGCGGCGACAGTCTCTACGCACTTCCCATCGGCGTACACCGCCTCAACACCCTGATCTACAACCCGGCGCTGCTCACTCGGTTGGCTACTCTGGCGAGCGAGCAAGGCCTCGAGCTTCGCCTGCCCGACGACTTCTCGAGCCCGGCCGACTTCCTGGCCGCGCTGCAAACGATCGAGAAGGTCGGCCAGAATTCGCCCGACGATGCGGTGGTTCCTCTGGCCATCGGCAACCAGAGCGGTTGGCCCCTCACCGTACTCGGCTTCGAGAACCTGCTGGTGGGTCGTGGCGTCAGCACCTACGAGTCGCTGTGGGGAACCTCGACGAAGGAGGCCACGCTGCAGCCCGAAGCCTTGCGCCATGAGCTGGAGGGCTGGCTCGGCGAGCTCCGTGTCCTGGTGACACTCAGCAACCTGAAGGAACGAATGGCCTGGCAGGACGCGGTCCACCTGGTGGCGAGCGGCGGCGCAGCGTTCACGGTGATGGGCGATTGGGCCGTGGCGCAGCTGTCGGCCCACGAAGTGGACCAGATCGAGTTGCGAACGTTCCCAGGAACGGAGGAGGCTTTCGTCTACACACCCGACAGCTTCGCCGTCTCGCGCCTGACCGACAGCGACGGCGCGGGTGCGAACTATTGGCTGCGCGAGGTGGTCGCGAACCGCGACGTCCAACTCGCCTTCTCGGCGCGGAAGTACTCCATCCCGGCACTCCGCGACCTCGAGCCGACCGAACTCGAACGACTCGATGCGCGACAACGCGAGACGTATCGAACCTTCTCTGCCTGCCAGACGTCTCCGGCCGATTGCAGGCTCTTGCTGGCCGTCTCCGGGCTGGGTCCCGCCCCAGGCACCAACCCTTGCTTCGACGAAATCGATCGCCTGCTGACACGCGCCGTCGGCGCTTCTTCGGCCGAGGACGATGCTCCAGGAGACGAGGGCTCGGAAAGCGTGTGCCCCCTCCAGGAGGAGCCCGAGGCCGCGGGCCAACAGCTCATCGACATCCTGGTGGCTGTCGCTCGAGAGCCGTTCGCGGCCGACTGCCGCTGAGCAGCCATTCGTAGCCGGCTGGGCTGAGCAGCCGCTCCTAGCCGGAGCCCGAACGAGAATGGGCGCGAACCGAATCCGGTTCGCGCCCTCGGATCTCGCCGCCGCACCCCGAAGGGACGCCGACGCGACGACTCAGAACATCAACGTGCCCTTACCCAGGTTGTAATTCAGGTTCGTACCGAAGGCAGGCCGGAGCGCTGCGGTCTGAGACAGCGCGCTGCGTACCTGGGCCAAGCGATCGGCAGGGTTCGTTGCGGCCAAAGCGGCGCCGAGCGTGTCGTCCAATGCAATGATGGCGGCATGCTTGTCCGTATGCAGGGGCGGCGCATCGTTGGCGATCAGCAGCTTCCTAGCATCCTGTACTTCCCTGCGCGCCAGCTCGATCAGGCCGCGCTGGATGTCTTCGCGATAGTTCCAATACTGGACGTTGAGCAGCTCGGCGGCAGCCAGGCGCTGCTTGCCGAGATCCAGGTTGAAGGCGACGTTGAGCACCCGCAAGAACTGCTGGATGTTGATGATGGCCAGGCCCGGGAGAGTCACCCGCGAGCCGAAGCGTGCCACCAGCTCCTGACCAGCAGGCGAGTCGTTGAAGGCGTCGCTTCCGTAGAAGGCGACGGCGCCGGCCAGGCCGCGCGTCGGCTCGGGATCACTGATGCCGTTGTGGTGGAAGAACGGGCTGGTGTCGGCCACCTCGATCAAGCTGGGCGTATTGAACGTGTTGTCTCCGAAAGCGTTGGGCTCCTCGAAGAGACCCGCAATGACATTCGGTGTGTCGAGGCCTTGCCCGCCGAAGCCGCCATCGTGCAGTTCGACACCATCGAAAGTCGGCCGTGGGAGATTGATGGGAGCGAAAACCTCGATGCCGTTCGCAAAGTTGGTGTTCCTGCCCGTCTGAACCGACCGACCGCCCGCGTCGCGGTGGCACTCGTTGCAGCGACCCACCTGCGGATCGAGGAAGTCCTTGCGCCCCTGCTCGGCGAAGGGATCGCTGAGCACGACCCGGGTGAGATCCAGGTCGTTGGTGCGGCCCAGAGCCAGCTGGAAGGCCGCCAGCTGATCGAGCTCGGAGGCAGTGGCCAGGCGGAAATCGCGGCCGGGGACACGCTCCAGGTTGGTGGGGAAGTGTTGCTTGATGGCGCCATTGGCGAAGTCGCGCAGCGCGCCGCCATCCACACCGTCGCCGGACCAACCGGTACGCTGAGTGAAGGCCGAGCTGGTCCCGTCCGCGGGATCGCGCTCGAGCGTGGTCGACAGACCAAACAGGTGGGGCACCGAGCGCAAGACGAACTTGTTCTCGTTGTCCTCGAAGTCGTCGACGTTCTCGCGGATCAGCTCATGGCTGCGGAGGGCCGTCGTCTCCAGATCGGCGAGCGCGGGGACGGCCTCGTTGACGAACAGCGGGTCCGTGGCGTCGAGCGAAGCCAAGAATGGCTGGTCGATCGTGAAGTTGTTGCCGGCCGGGTGGCAGGAGCCGCAAGTACGACCGTTGCCGCCGAAGGTTTCGTCGAAGAAGAGCCGCGCCCCAACGCAGATCTGCAGGGGAACGAGTCCGGACCAGACGCGGGGATCCTGGTTGCAGGCGGCCGTCGCCTGGGCCTGTGACTCGATGGTCTGCGTATTCAGCGGGCCAGCCGCGCCCTCGAACGAAGTTTCGGCGGTGGGGGCCACGTCGGTGGCGCAACCTGCGCCGAGAGACAGCAGCAGTCCGGTCCAGAGGAAGGTGTTGGTGGTGCGGGTGGGATGAAACATGGGACGGGTGAGCGGCCGCGCGGGAGAGTGCGCAGCCGAGACTCCTTCGTTCCCTTGGAGCCCACGACCCCATCTACCTTCGCGACCGAATGCGGAGGACGCACGATTTTCTTTCCCCCACCCGAGCGCCCCACACCCCCCTCGGCTCACGGCCCTCCAGCCGACGCCGCTTCGGTAACGCCGCTTCAGCCGCCGACGCCGAGCGCGTCGCCGACCAGCTCGAGCACCTGAGCCTCCGCGCCATCCAGATGTCCATCGGAGGCCGCCGTGCGCGTCGCCAGCTGGAAGGCTGTCCGACGCAGCTCGTCCGTCCCGAGCACGTCGCTCAGCTGAGCGACGCGCTCTGCCACGTCCACGCTACCGCGGCTGCGCCACTGTGTGATCGACGCACTCACCGCACTGGGCGACGCGCCCGTCGCCTTGGCGACTCGCAAGAAGCCGCGCAGCTCGTCGGCCTCGACCCGACCATCCGCCGACGCGACGAAGAACATGACCTCGAGCACGGCGTTCAATTGTTCTGGGCTGGCGCCGACGAGCGCAGCCACGACCTCGGGGGAGGGTTGCATGAGCGGAGCCTAACCCGACGCAGCTGGGCTCGTCAGGGGGCCGCCTGACAAGCACCAGCGACGGCCTCGACGTTCTTGCCCAGCAAGAAGGCCGCCGGGCGGTACTCCTCCCCCACCCGCACGAAAATCGCCCCCGTCCCGCCGTAGACGCAGCCCTCGATGTCGCCGCTCGACCACTCCTGGCCATAGCGGGAGTCGATGGCGAAGGCGACGAACGAGCCACCGTTGCGGGCCTTGGTCAAAGCGTCGCCCTCGACGCGCACGCGTCGCTCGGTCGGCCCGATGCGCGCCCGGGAGAAGCGCCCCTTCTCCTGCTGGGCCAGCGGACGCAGCAGGCTCTCTTCGACCCGCCGCGATGCCCAACTGCGAATGCCTTCATCGGCCATCGCGAACGACGGCACGAACGACAGCGCGACCACGCAACCCAGCCAACCGAGAACCCTCATGACTCGCCCCTTCCCACCAGGCCACGACGCCGCGCGCGAAAGTACGCACGACCCCAGCCGACAACGATTCGACCCAGAGCGCGTGGCCCAGGACCGGCACCCACAGCGCCACGACGTAGCCGAGCTCCGGCTCCACGCCGCCCGCGTCGAGCGCCAGCATCAGCGCGCGCGAAGTGACCGCCACGCACATTTGCGCAACGACGTGGCGCATCGCGTGCGCGTGCCGCTTCAGCTCACCTCGCCGCGCTGCCCGCACACCGAGCACCATGGCGGCCGCCACGATGCCGCCGGTCAGCCAAAAGCCGAGCGAACCCAACCAGCCGCCCCGCGCATGGAACGCGAGCGCGAACCCGGAGGGCACGAGCGCCAACAGCACGATCACGCCGGTGAGTCGTCCCATCCAGCGATGCAGCCGACGGCGGCGTTGGACGGTCTGGGTCATGAGCGCCAGACAAAGGGGAAAGGACAGGAGCGCGCTCACCACGTGGACGCGCAACGTGGTCAGGTAGAGCGCCTCGAAGCGCAGCGGCAGCTTCTCCAGGACGAAGAGCGGCATGGCCTCGAGGTCCAGGTACTCCCCACTGTTCACGGCGATGAACGCTGCCCCTGCCAGCATGAGCAGGAGAAAGGCGCGCCGGGGCAGGCCGTGTAGGAGCCGAGACTTCACTCCCGGCCTACGGAACCCTCGGCTGATGCCTTCCCTCGACCCCATCGCCCCAGTTCGACACCAGGGCGGTCATTTGGTTCTGGGCCAGCGGGCGATTCCTTCGCCCGCGCAGCTTCCTCACTCGGGCAGCGGGCAGAAAACGATGTCCCAGTCCTCGCCGGCACACGCGCGCATCGGGCTCGGCTCGTCGCCCTGCTGATCGTCACCCGACCACGCGTAGGCGTCGTCGCAAGCCTCGAAGAACAGAGCCACCTCGCTCTGCGGATCGTCGCGGTTCGGGCTCACACACGAG
>DATIDO010000416.1:0-8549 GCA_035456245.1 Polyangiaceae bacterium | reverse complement strand
AGCGGGGTCGATCGACCACGCGCCCGTAGCTCAGCTCACCCGAGGTGCCGAGCGCGACGAGCAGCGAGCGCGTCCCGTAGAAGGCCCCGCGTGCGGTCGACGCCACGAGTCGCACGCCCACCGCGCTCACCTCGAGGCGATAGCCTTCGTCGGGTAGATCGGGCTCCTCGACGACGCTCAAGGCGGGCTGCCCTCCGGTCCACTCACCGCTGGCGAGGGCGGCCGAGACGCCGAAGCCGTGGAGCTCGGCCGAGAACAGATCCAACATCGGCCGGACCGCCGACGTGAACTCCCGAGAGCCAGCCACCGAGAGCGAGCGCAGCGAGCGCAGCGAGAGACGACCTGTGTCGCTGTCTTGTTCGAAGAATCGCGGGATCATGGGGTACCGTGGTGCACCCTCACTTTGGTGAGTCACCCGTGGCGCGACAAGGTCGCGACGTGGCGTCTCCCGCTCGCAGTCGTGCACATTTCGACTCCCCGATCCGTCGAATGCAGCGCTTCCCCCGCTGCAAATGCCTGGAGTTCGTTGCGAATCAGCAGCGGTGTGGGCGCTCGCGGACAGGCTCGCGGACAGGGCCGCCGACAGGCCCAACGGGCCGACCCAGCTGGGCGTCAGCCGTCCGTCTCGTCGCTCGGCCCGAGCCTCGGATAGAGGATCTCGCCCTCGGCGTCGCGAGGCAGCAGCACGATGAACACCACGAGCAACGTCAGGAGAAGGATGGCGCTGGCGTTGTAGAAGTGGATGTCGAGCGACTGCTCCTTCACCGTCAGATAGAGCACGCCGCACATGCCGAGCAGCAGCGCCCAAACGCGACCGCTCGTGCGCCGAGCCCAGGCTGCGTCGATGCCGAGCGGCTCGTCGACCAACAGCGGCAGCAGGAACACGAAGTGCATGTAGTAGTTCGCCGGGTACATCAGAACCGGCACCAGCGAGATACCGAGCAGCGCCGCCACGTGGGGCGGTCGCCGGTAGGACGCCCAAGCCGCCAACACGACGTAGAGCGCGGTGACGCCCGCCAGCACCGGCATGCGCGCCCGCGTCACCAGCGCCTGGTTGCCCTCGGAGCCCGAGATGACCGTCAGCAGTGAGATGTGGTTGACGTGGGGCGAGTCGGTGAAGCTCGCGATCTTCTTCACCCACAGCGGCCAGGCCGAAAACCCGAGCACCAGCGACGAGGCGACGTACCAGAGGCCCACGCAGGCAGCCGCGCCCAGCGCCACCTCGAGGAACCAGCGCTGCTCCTCCAGCAAGCGGCGCAGGCTCGGCAGCTTGCGAGTGCGCACGTACTGGTCGTAGGCGGCGAAGAGCACGGGGAAGCCGAGGGCGAGCAGCGCCAGGGCCGGGAAGGCTCGGATCAGCGCGGACATGGCCAAGAGCGCGCCCGCCCAGTGGAAGCGGCGTGCGCGCAGCGCGCACGCGCCCAGGCCCAGATAGATCATCCAATCGTTGCGCAGCGTGGCGCCGGCCCAGTTGGAGCCGAACATGTAGAAGTCGTTGGCTCCGTAGACGATCAGCGAGACGAGCGCGGTGCGCACGCCGAAGGTGCGCCACACGCAAACGAAGAAGCCGAGCAGCAGCAGCGGATCGAGCGCGGCGGCCCAGATCAGCACGGTGTTCGAGGCGGGCGCACTGCGAAAGAACAGGTGCGCGATGGTGAGCCAGACCGGCGTCGCGTTGCCACCGTGATCGGCCATGCTGCCCAGGTAGGCGCGGGGGCCCATCGTCTCCCAGAAATAGCGCATGTCCTGCTTCAGCTGCGCCCAGCGCTCCGGGCTGAAGCGCGCCTTCACCTCGCGCAGCTCCGTGTGCAGCTCTCGCACGGGGCGCATGCGGTGATTGCGCAGGTCGCGAATGTCGGTGGAGCGCAGCTCGGGCGTTTCCAGCCCGCCGTGCTCCTCGGCGTAGGTTGCCACGCTGGCCAGGTAGAGGCCGTCGTAGCGCAGCTCGCGGAAGTACTTCGCCACCGGGAAGTACACGCGCATGTCGTAGTTGTGGACGATGCTCGGTTCCCGATTCAGCTGATCGTAGAACTGCGGCTGGCCCATGTTGAAGAACGAAGCGACGGCCAGCACCGCGCCGAGCGACAACGTGCCGACGTCGAACCACCGGTGGCTGGGGTATTTGCGCGGCCCGAAGGCCTCGCGCACCACCACCACCAGGCCCAAAGCCGCTGCCGAAGCGCGGGTCAGGCTCACCTCGACGGCGCCCAACGGGTGCGTCTGACCGAGCGTTTGCAGGTACTGGTAGAGCCCCAGGCCGACCAACACGCCCAGAGCCACGAGCAGGCCGAGCGGCGCCGTCGGTGAGGCCAAGAGCACGGCAACGGCGAGCGCCCCGACGAGCAGCACGAGCGCGTTGCGGTAAGCCAGGCCGCCCTCGACGGCCGGCACTTCGCGCAACTTCGGAGGCCAAACTGCAGGCCGCTCACGCACCAGGACGACCTCGGCCACGCTGGCACCCGAGTCGGCCGGCATCACCTGCAAGCGCACGAAGCGTACGGGGCCCGAGCTCTGCACGTTGCCCTCGCGCCACTGCACGCCAGGACCGCGCACGGAGCGCGCCTCCCAGAGCGGCGTGAAGTTCTGTCCGTCGCTGGAGCCGCTCAGTAGGTAGCGATCGTTGTTGTCACCGAGCAGTGCGGCGGCCGCGACGGGTGTCGGCTCACCCAGATCCCAATCGACGGTCGACGTACGGCCGGAAAGAATGGCGACGCGGTTCGAGTTCCAGGCGCTGCCATCGGGCGGCACCAAGCCATCGTTCAAACGCTCCGGCGCGCTGACACCCACGACCCGGATCGGCGTGCGCCCGGCCAAGAGTCCCGTACCACCCCGACCCGACCGGGAGCAGCCGAGCGCGAGCAGCGTGAGCAACGCCACGCCCACTGCGACCACGAGCCAACGCAGCGAATGCGGACGGTTGGTCCGGCGAACAGCCCCCAGTACCCGGTTCATGCCGTGCCGATGATGCCAGGCCGCGCTGGCTTGCCTAGTGGTCAGTCGAAGCGGCCCGTGCGCTTCAACACCTGCGCGGCGATGCGCGCGATCCAGGGATTCGGCAGCAACGAGGTCCCCAGCAGCGCCAAGCGATTGACCCAACCCGGCACCACCCGACCCCGCCGCCGCACGAAACCCCGCCAAGCCAGCTCGGCCGTTCGCTCCGCGCTCAGCACGCCGGGGGTGTCGAGGGCCCCCTCACGAAAGCCCGCGGCCTCCTGGAATCCGCTCGGCACGTTGCCGGGGCAGAGCACCGTCACGTGAACGCCACTTCCCCCGAGCTCCGCGCCCAGCGCCTCGCCGAACGAACGCACGTAGGCCTTGCTGGCCGCGTAAGCGGCCATCTCCGGAACCGGGAAGAACGAGACGAGCGAGGCGACGAGCAAGATGCCGCCATCGCCTCGCGCCCGAATGCCCGGCAAAAAGAGCATCGTCAGCTCGGTCAGCGCGCGGCAGTTCAGATCGAGCAGTGAGAGCACCGGCCCGGGCTCGTCGCCGGCGAGCGCCTTGGCGCGACCCACGCCCGCGTTGTTCACCAGCGCATCGAGCTCGATGCCCGCCTCCTGAACCGTATCGAACACCTGGCGGGCGGCACCCGGCTGGGCGAGATCGCTCGCCACGACCAGCACGCTGGTCCCTTGGGCCGACAACTCGCGCTCCAACTCGACCAGCCTGTCGACCGAGCGCGCCACCAGCACCAGTCGTGCCCCGGCCCGGGCCGCCGCGCGCGCCAGCTCGCGTCCGATACCGGACGACGCCCCGGTCACCAGGACCCAACGACCCTTCGGGTCCCATGCCGCCATGGCGCCAGGCTACGACGGAGCTCCCGCGTTCGCAGGGCAAAAGAAAAGGGGCCAGCGTCTCCGCTGACCCCTCTTCCCTCTTTCGTGCGTCGATCAGGCGAACTCGGAGTCGACCTGCTGGACGGGCACGGGCTTCTGCAGCGCCGGCGGGTGGAACCGCTCGCCGTCCTCGGTGGTCAGGCGCAGCCGCTTGTAAGCGGGCAGACCGGTACCAGCCGGGATCAGGCGACCCATGATGACGTTCTCCTTGATGCCGGTGAGGTCGTCCGTCTTGCCGTAGATGGCGGCCTCGGTGAGCACCTTGGTCGTCTCCTGGAACGACGAAGCACTGATGAAGGACTCGGTCGAGAGCGAGGCCTTGGTGATACCGAGCAGCATGGCCTCGGCCACGGCGGGCTTGCCGCCGCGGGCGAGCACGCGCTCGTTCTCCGCCTCGAATGCGTACTTCTCGACCTGCTCGTCGGGCAGGAAGTTCGTGTCGCCACGATCCTTGATGCGCACGCGGCGCAGCATCTGCCGAACGATTACCTCGATGTGCTTGTCGTTGATGGTCACGCCCTGCAGGCGGTAAACCTGCTGGATTTCGTTGACCAACCAAGCGGCCAGCTCCTTGTCACCCTTCACGCGCAAGATGTCGTGGGGGTTGGCGGGGCCGTCCTGCAGCGGATCGCCTGCGCGGACGTGATCACCGGGCTGCACCTGGATGTGCTTACCCTTGGGGATCAAGTACTCGCGGGTCTGATCCTCGAGCAGGTTACCGTCGAGGCTGAGCGGGGTGACGGTGATCTTGCGCTTGCCCTTCGTGTCCTTGCCGAAGTCCACCACACCGTCGATCTCGGCGATGATGGCGTGATCCTTCGGCTTGCGGGCCTCGAACAGCTCGGCAACGCGGGGCAGACCACCGGTGATGTCCTGCACCCTGCTCATCTCGCGCGGCATACGCGCGATTTCTTCACCCGGCGTGATGGCCATGTCGTCGACCGCCACGATGTTCGCGCCCACGGGCAGCAGGTAGCGGGCGTCGAGGCCCGAGACCGGCAGCTTCACGGGCTCGCCCGTTTCCGGATCGGTGATGGTGATGCGCGGGCGGAGGTCGGCCGAGCGCGACTCGACGACGATCTTGCGGCTGAGGCCAGTGACCTCGTCCACCTTCTCGACCACCGTGACGCCTTCGACGAGATCGCCGTACTTCACCACGCCGCCCACCTCGGTGAGGATCGGCTGCGCGAACTGGTCCCACTCCGCCACCGACGTACCGGCAGCGATGCGATCCCCGTCCTTCACGCTGAGCACCGCGCCGTAAAGCAGGCGGTGGTGCTCACGCTCGCGACCCGTGTCGTCCATGACGACCAGCTCACCGTGGCGATTCATCACCACGCTGACGCCGTCCTTACGAGTCACCAGGTTCACGTTGCGCAGGCTGATCGTGCCTTCGGTGCGCGTCTCCAGCTTGTTCGCCTCGATCTTGCCGCGAGCCGCGGCGCCACCGATGTGGAACGTACGCATGGTCAGCTGGGTACCGGGCTCGCCGATCGACTGGGCGGCGATGATGCCGACAGCCTCTCCGACGTTCACCTGGTAACCACGAGCCAGGTCGCGGCCGTAGCACATGGTGCAAACACCACGACGAGCCTGGCAGGTCAGCACCGAGCGGATGACGATCTCTTCGATGCCAGCCTCTTCGATCGAACGCACGAGCGTCTCGTCGAGGATGACGTTGGCCGCCACGATCACCTCGCCCGTCAGCGGGTCGACGACGTCCTCGAGCGTCACGCGACCGAGGATACGGTCGCCGAGAGGCTGGATGACTTCGCCACCTTCTTCGAGCTTGGCCACGCGGATACCGTCGAAGGTGCCGCAGTCGTGCATGGCGATGACCGCGTCCTGGGCCACGTCGACCAGACGGCGGGTCAGGTAACCCGAGTTCGCCGTCTTGAGCGCCGTGTCCGCCAGACCCTTACGAGCGCCGTGCGTCGACACGAAGTACTGGAGCACGCTGAGACCCTCGCGGAAGTTCGCGATGATCGGCGTTTCGATGATCTCGCCCGAGGGCTTGGCCATCAGGCCGCGCATGGCGGCGAGCTGACGCATCTGCTGCGTCGAACCTCGCGCGCCCGAGTCGGCCATGATGTAGATGGGGTTGAAGCTGGACTCTTCCGCCTTCTCGCCCGTCTCGGCATCGACCACGGTTTCCCGGCCGATACCGCCCATCATCTCCTCCGTCACCTTGTCGGCGACGCCTGCCCAGATGTCGACCACCTTGTTGTAGCGCTCGCCCGAGGTGATCAGACCTTCCTGGTACTGATCGAGCACGCGCTCGACTTCGGCCTGAGCCTGATCGACGAGGACCTTCTTCTTCTCCGGGATGACCATGTCGTCCATGCAGACGGACACGCCACCCTTGGTGGAGAAGTGGTAGCCCAAGTTACGCAGGCGGTCGGCCAGCAGCACCGTCTCCTTGTTCTTGTGAACGCGGTAGCAGGTGTCGATCAGCTGGCTCAGAGCCTTCTTGTTCAGGACCTTGTTGACGGTCTCGAACGGCACGCCGGGCGGCAGGATCTCGCTGATCAGGACGCGGCCGACCGTGGTCTGCACGGTACGGGTCGTGACCTCACCCTCGATGTCCTCCTCGGTGATACGCACGCGGATACCCGAGTGCAGGCTCACCGTGCCGGCGTCGTAGGCCATGCGCACTTCCTCGATGCCCGAGTAAACGCCGCGCAAGTGACCAGCCAGCTTGTTGTCCTTCACGCTCAGGCTGCCGGGGCGGTAGCACCCGACGTCGAAGCGCCGCTCGCGCGTGGCGTAGTAGAGCCCGAGCACGATGTCCTGCGTCGGGTTGATGATCGGCTTGCCCGACGCCGGCGACAGGATGTTGTTCGTGCTCATCATCAGCACGCGCGCTTCCATCTGCGCCTCGATGCTGAGCGGAACGTGAACGGCCATCTGGTCACCGTCGAAGTCGGCGTTGAAGGCCACGCAGACCAAGGGGTGCAGCTGGATCGCCTTACCCTCGATCAACACCGGCTCGAACGCCTGGATACCCAGACGGTGGAGCGTCGGTGCGCGGTTCAGCATCACCGGGTGCTCGCTGATCACCTCGTCGAGGATGTCCCAAACCTCGGGACGCTCCTTCTCCACCATCTTCTTCGCACTCTTGATGGTGTTGACGAAGCCGCGCTCCTCCAACTTGTTGTAGATGAAGGGCTTGAACAGCTCGAGCGCCATCTTCTTGGGAAGACCGCACTGGTGCAGCTTGAGCGTCGGACCCACCACGATCACGCTTCGACCCGAGTAGTCGACGCGCTTACCGAGCAAGTTCTGACGGAAGCGGCCCTGCTTGCCCTTCAGCATGTCGCTGAGGGACTTGAGCGGACGCTTGTTGGGACCGGTGATGGTCTTGCCGCGACGGCCGTTGTCGAACAGCGCGTCCACCGCTTCCTGCAGCATGCGGCGCTCGTTGCGGATGATGATCTCCGGCGCGTTGAGCTCCAGCAGTCGCTTGAGGCGGTTGTTGCGGTTGATGACGCGGCGGTACAGGTCGTTCAGATCGCTGGTGGCGAAGCGGCCACCATCGAGGGGAACGAGCGGACGCAGATCCGGTGGCAGCACCGGGATCACGCTCAGCATCATCCACTCGGGGCGATTACCCGACCCCCGGAACGCTTCGACAACCTTGAGTCTCTTCGAGTACTTCTTCTTCTTGGCTTCGCTGGTGGCCGAGTCGAGCTCGGTACGCAGCTGCTCGGACAAGCCGTGCACGTCCACGCGACGCAGCATCTCCACGATGGCGTCGCCGCCCATCTGGGCGTCGAACTTGTCGTCGCCGTACTCGTCGAGGAGCTGCGCGTAGCGCTCCTCGGACAGCACCTCACCGAAGTCGAGGCCGGTGTCACCCGGATCGACGACGATGTAGGCCTCGCAGTACAGGACCTTCTCCAGATCCTTGAGCGTGATGTCGAGGATGTTGCCGATGCGGCTGGGCAGGCTCTTGAGGAACCAGATGTGCGCGACGGGCGAGGCCAGGTTGATGTGGCCCAGGCGCTCGCGACGCACCTTGGACTGGATCACCTCGACGCCGCACTTCTCGCACACGATGCCGCGGTGCTTCATGCGCTTGTACTTGCCGCAGATGCACTCGTAGTCCTTCACCGGTCCGAAGATCTTCGCGCAGAAGAGACCGTCCCGCTCCGGCTTGAACGTGCGGTAGTTGATGGTCTCCGGCTTCTTCACCTCGCCGTGCGACCACTCGCGGATCTTCTCCGGACTCGCGAGGGAGATGCGAATGGCGGAAAAGGACAGCGGATCCTTGGGCTTCTCGAAGAAGGAAAAGATGTCACGCATGGCGCTTGGCTCCAGGTATCTCGAACTGCTTTCGATCAGGGCGATCGACTGGGGAAATCTCGGGAATTTGGGACGAAGAGAACGAAGGCGCGGGGCTCACCATGGGGTGGCCCCGCTCCCTGCTCAATCCTCGGCGGCGACCGGCGCGGAGCCGGAGCCTTCGACCAGCTCGACGTTGAGGCAGAGCGACTGCAGCTCCTTGAGCAGCACGTTGAACGACTCGGGCAGGCCCGACTCCAGCGTGTGCTCGCCCTTGACGATCGCCTCGTAGGTGCGCGTGCGGCCGATGACGTCGTCGGACTTGACGGTCAGGAACTCCTGCAGCGCATAGGCGGCACCGTAGGCCTCCATCGCCCATACTTCCATTTCGCCGAGCCGCTGGCCACCAAACTGCGCCTTGCCACCGAG
>DATIDO010000415.1:0-3474 GCA_035456245.1 Polyangiaceae bacterium | reverse complement strand
CCGGGCGCTTCGTGGCTGGCACGCCCGGCTACATCGCGCCCGATCAGGTGCTCGATCCGATGGAGCTCGACGGGCGCGCGGATGTCTACGCGCTCGCCGGTACCATCTACGCGGTGACGACGGGGCGGACCTTCTTCGACGACGTGAAGAACCCTCGCGATCGGATCTTCGCTCACATGCAGAAGGATCCTTTCGAAGATCCTGCCCGCACCCAGGGCTACCCCGCAGCGTTGGTCCGCCTGTTGAAGGCGGCTACTGCGATCTCACCGAAGGACCGTCCGCACCCGATCGAGTTCGGGCGCGCCTTCGAGGCCAGTCTTTGATTCGCTGCCGCTGACGCGGCGCGCGGACACTGGAGCGCTGACGTTGGCGCGCTGACGTTGGCGCTTCCGGCTCTTGGGTCGGCATGGAGCCGCTGCGGCACCGACCTAACGCTGCGGCGCCGCCTACCGTTTCGGCCGCCATTCGGTCTGCGTCGCATGCCGGAACGCAGGGAAAACTGCGGGGAAACTGACACGAGATGTAGCCGCGCGCTGCCGGATACCATGAAAGCGGTGATCCAAGGCGTTCCAACGTGGCGGTTGCGGTAGCTCTTCCACTTGCTATTTTAGTGAGAACAGAACCCCCGGGAGACCGTCCGGGGCGTCTGCCTGCCTACGAACCCCCTCTTTTCCGTGAGTTCTTCGATGAAATCTCGCACTGTCGTCTCCTCCTGGATTGCTTGTTCGCTCCTCGCTTCTCTGGCTGCTGTGGGCTGTGTCGCCAAGACGGGCGACTCGGACGGAGCGGACGGAACCGGCACCGATACCGGCGGTGATTTGGATGGCGATGGCGTGGTCGACGGCGGCGACTTCGGCGACGACGCCAGCGACCCGGGTGTACCCGACGACAGCCGTGACCTGCCCATTCGTGATCCGGTCTGCGACGCCCAGGGCGTCTGCACCTGCCTGCGCCTGGCTCTGCTCGGCACCCTCGAGTCGGCCGCGACCGATACCGACACGCAGCCCTTCGTGGACTGGCTGAACGGCAAGAGCGATGGCACCGCGACCGTGACCATGGTCTCCACCAAGCCGACGCTCGATGCAGCTTGGCTCGCGAACTACGACATCTTGGTTGTCGCCAACGTCAACAGCTGGACCTTCACCGACGCCGAGAAGGCTGCCGTGCAGACGTGGTCGCAGGAGCAGGGCGGCGGCATCATCACCCTGACCGGCTTCACCAGCGTCGCGGCCGAGCCCGCCGCCTCCAGCGCGCTGATCGGCTTCTCGGGCATCAGCTACACGGGTACGGGCGAGGCTGACTGGGCCGCCAACCAGGGCGCGGCCACCCCCGTCTACTACCAGGGCGGTACCACCGACCTGAAGCAGTGCCTGTCTTGGTCCGGCGCCTACGTGGCCAAGGACACCACGGCGGTTCCCTTCGTGGCCCAGACGGGCACGCTGGAGAAGCTGACCGCCAACCTCGCCTACGTCGGTGCCTACATCGGCTGGGGCATCGCCGCTCCTGCCGACGCCACCGTGGTGGCAACGGATCCCAAGTCGGGCAAGCCCATCGCCGTGGCCAAGGAGGTCAACGCCAAGGGCCGCGTGTTCTCATTCGGCGACGAGTGGATCATCTTCGCCAACCAGTGGGCGCCGAGCGGGACCCCCTCGAACACCCAGCAGGATCAGTACAACCCCTGCTGGATGGGCGAGCCCAACAAGTTCCACAGCGTGGCGACGCTCTATCAGACCAAGCAGCTCTGGTACAACGCCATCAAGTGGGTCGCTCCGCCCAACCGCTGCGACTTCAAGGTGGCCGATCCCGAAGTCGTCAACTGACGCTCTCGAGGGAGCCACGAAAGGCCCGGTCCGCGTTCGCGTGGGTCGGGCTTTTTCTTTGGTTCGCTGGCACGCGCGGGTCGGGCTTTTTCTTTGGTTCATGGGCTCGCTGGTTCGCGGCTAGGCTGGTTTGCTACCAAGAGTAGGTGGCCCTGGAATTGAACGTCGATTTGGGGGAGCTCCCCGACGAAGCGGACGAGTTCTACCGCTTGGCCACGGTGGCCAACGTGGCTTGCGGTGGCCACGCCGGGGATCGGCAGAGCATGGAGCGCGCCTGCGTCGCGTGCTCGACCTTCGGCACACGGCTGGCCGCGCATCCGAGCTATCCGGATCGAGCGCATTTCGGCCGCCGTCGGTTGGAGCTGCCGGAGCCAGAGTTGCGCGCGTCGCTCGGCCAACAGCTGCGAGCGTTGCGTGAGATTGCGGAGGCCCACGGCCTACGTGTCGAGGCGATGAAGCCCCACGGCGCGCTCTATCACGACGTGAACGCTCGGCCCGAGCTGGCCGAGCTCGTGCTCGCAGTCACCGTGGAGACGCTGGGGGCCGTCGCGCTGGTCGGCTCACCCGGTGGAGAACTGCAGCGAGCGGCAGAAGCACGTGGCCTCGATTTCGTGAGGGAGGGCTTCGCGGACCGCGGCTACGACGAGCGAGGACGTCTGGTGCCGCGTGGCGAGTCGGGCGCGCTGCTCCAGGGCGACGCAGCCGCGGAGGCGGCGCTGCGTTTGGCGCGAGCGGGACGCTTCGACAGTCTTTGTGTGCACGGTGACATGCCGGGCTCGCTGGTGACGGCCCGTCGGGTGCGTGAGGTACTGGAGCGGGAAGGCTTCTTGCCCGAGCGCGCCCGATGACGCGGCTGGTTGCCTACGGTACGCGCGGATTTTTGGTCGAGGGACTCGTCCCGGAGGGGCCCGAGCGCGCGAGCCGCTTGGCGGTTTTTGCCGAGCTGCTGCGGGGGCGCCTGCCTCGGGCCGAGGTCGTGGTGGGAGCCGGCATGCTCGGTGTGTTCGGCGCCTCGTCGCGAGAAGAACTCACGGCGGCGTGCGACGAGCTCGACCCAGCGAGGCTCGAGGGCGAGGGGCTGGGCACGGAGCATCGCATCGAGGTGGCCTACGACGGGCCGGATCTCGCGGAGCTGTCGGCCCGTACCGGGCTCGCGGAGCGTGAGCTGATCGAGCTGCACTCGGGGGCCGAGTACCAGGTCGAGTTTCTCGGCTTTGCGCCCGGCTTCGCTTACCTGGGAGGACTGGATCCGAGACTGCGGTTGCCCCGACGCGGCACCCCTCGTCCACGCGTGGCCGCGGGCAGCCTGGCGATCGCCGAGGGCTACACGGGCATCTATCCGTTCGACGGTCCCGGCGGCTGGCACCTCCTGGGGCGCACGCTGGGCGCGGAGATCTTCGAGCCCTCCCGAGAGCCAGCGGCTCGTTTGCGTGCAGGGGATCGAGTGCGCTTCGTCGAAAGCACCGCGCCGAGTGAGTTCGAGCTGCGGGTGCGCCCCCGCCCCAGCGAAGTAGCCGGATCTCACCTGCTCATCGAGCGCAGCGAAGGCTTCGTGACCGTGCAGGACGGGGGGCGTCCGGGACGTCTGGCGGAAGGTCTGCCGCGTTCGGGGGCAATCTCGCCGCTCGCGCTTCGGCTCGCCAACGAGAGCGTC
>DATIDO010000414.1:0-5477 GCA_035456245.1 Polyangiaceae bacterium | reverse complement strand
CCTACTGCTGCGCGACTGGCTGGGACGCGGCCTGCGCGGCGCAGGCCATTTCGATCTGCCCGGCCAGCCCCAAGCCCGAGTTGATCGGCACCACCGGTGGTACGCCGGGGACGCCTGCGGTCCCGGGTAGCTGTGATGGCGTCCCCACTTGGTCTGCTGCTTCTGCCAGCACCTACGTGGCAGGCACGATCGTCAAGGACGGCACAGCCAAGTACCAGTGCAAGGCGTGGCCTTACTCGGGGTACTGCGTCTCGTCGGGCTACCAGCCCACTGGCATCTATGGCGCCGATGCCTGGACCAAGCTGGCCGATTGCACCACGGGAACCCCCGCCATCCCGGCAACGCCCGGTACTCCCACCTACTGCGCCATCAACCGTGTTCTGCCGCCCGTGCCCAGCTGGCAGAAGGAGCCGTGCCAGAGCGGCCTCGATTGCCAGGTGAATCAGAGCTGCACCCAGGTCGCCACGGCGGCCGCGTGCGGTCACGACAAGTGTGTCGCCGGTGGTCCGTTGGCGGCCGCCTGCGATCCGTGCGTCGAACGCGTGTGCGCCGCGAACTCGGCCTGCTGCGGCACCAACTGGACCAGCGCGTGCGTTGGCTTGGTCAAGTCCGTGTGCGACGCCGATTGCGGCACGCCCGCCGTCGCCTGTAGCCACGGCTTTTGCACGGCGGGTGCCGCGCTCGACGACGAGTGCGACGGCTGCGTCAACAGCGTCTGCGGTACTCCGGGCTTCGAATACTGCTGCACCAGCGGCTGGGACGCGTCGTGCGTCGAGCACGCCAAGCGCAGCTGCGGTCGCACCGTGACGACCACCACCCCCGGCACCGGCGGCAACATCTGCGACTACGCGCTGGCGGGTACGGGTACCTTCTCCATGAAGGGCGCCACCGTCCGGGGCGGCGACGCCGGTGGCGGCATCGGTTCGTTCATGATCACCGCCGACGGCGTCGGCTCGGTGCTCGAAGGAAACGCCGTGAGCGGTGGCACCGGCTCCGTTTGGTCGTCGAGCGTCAGCGGCACGGCCAAGGCCGGAGCGGCCATCGCCTACTGCAACAGCGTGGCCGGCGGCTGCCAGTCCAATACGTCGGTGCCCTCGCTCAGCCTGCCCACGAAGACTTTCACCTGTGGGACGACGGCCGAGGCCATCGTGGCCGGCGACACCCGCACGCTCGCGCCGGGCACCACGTACGGCCCCACGACCGTCGGAGCCAACGGCACGTTGGTCTTGCAGGCGGGCACCTACCGGCTCGCCTCGCTGCGTTTGGAAGCGGGAGCCAAGCTCGTCCTTCCCACGACGGGCACCACCTACCTCGATTTGTGCGGCGATCTGATTCTGATCGGGGGCAACGACATCACCGGAATCGGCACCGGCGCTGCCGCGGAGGTCTTCCGCTTTCAGGTCTACGGCAACGGGCAGTTCACCGTGCTGCCGCCGGCCAACTTGGTGGGCGTCTACAAGTTCCCCAACAAGCAGGCCATTCCGTCCTTGCCTGGTGAGGTCGCCGACGCCGACTACTCGGCCTTCTTCAAGAAGGGCACGTCGGTCACCAACCGCGTCTACCTACGCGGACTACTCTGGTCTGCGGTCACGACGCTGGGCGCCTACTCGCGCATCGACGCGGGCGGTCTCACCGGCACGGCCTGCCTCGATGCCTACCTCGATCAGCCGATCCCCGCTGTGTGCCCCACGCCGACCGGCCCCCCCGGCCGCGGCCAGTGCGTGGCCAACGCCGTCGGCTATTCGGATCCCGCGCTGGCTGCAGGCACCGTCGATTTGGCCGTCGACATGGCCTGCCGCGACGAGGTGACAGTGTGCAACCACGGCAAAGCCACCGCGCCAGCCGGCGTGCAGGTGGGCATGTACTCGCGCTACGGGCAGCAGTTCGCCACGGATGCGCCGGACGAGAACTTCCGCATCGGTACCTGCACGGTGCCCACCAGCATCGCTCCGGGCCAGTGCGTGACCACCAGCTGCGACAGCGCTGCGATGAGCGTCGACGCGTTCTTGTTCGCGAACCCGAGCGGCGCGGTCACCGAGTTCAGCCGGCTCGACAACTGGTCGATGCGCGACGAGAGCGCCGCCTGCGGTGGCTCTACGCCGACCACCGTCTACTACGAGTACATCGGAGAGTGCCCCAACAACTCGGCGCCGGCCTGGGGCCTGCTGATTTGGGACACGACGACGCCCGGGACGAGTCGCGCCACCTTCTCGGCTCGTCTGGCCGATTCATCGGCGGCGCTCGCAGGTGGCTTCACCGAGGTCGGCGTGGCCTCCGCGTCGCTGGGTACCGAAGATTGCGACCAGTTCGACAGCTGCCGGGTCGATTTGACCCAGAAGCTGGGGCTCGGCCGCAGGCAGCCGACGCACCTGGAGCTCGAGGTGAAGCTCGAGCCAGGGGCGACGGGCACCGCTGCCGTAGATCTTTGGGACATCACTTACACCTGCATCGTCGATCAGTGAGGTCACGAGTTGCCTATCGTGGGCTCACCATGACGTCTCGCTTCTTGGCCCTGGGCTCGCTGGTCCCGCTGATTTTCGCGGCGGAGTTGGGTTGTTCGTCCGCGGATGGTGATCTGCCGGCCGGCGACGACGCGGGTCTGGACGGAGTCGGCGGGGCCGACGCTGGCGACGACACGGACAGTGGGGCAGGTGGCGAGGGGCCCAGCCCGTGTGACGGCGTCGTGTGTGGCTTTCACGAAGGCTGCGTGCTGGTCGACGGCGCTCCGACCTGCGAGTGCTTGCCCGGCTTCACCGGAGACGGCTGCAGCGAGGACGTGAACGAGTGCCTGGATGACTCGGCCTGCGGCGAGGGCGCGAGCTGCATCAACGCTACGGGCAGCTTCGCCTGCCTGTGCCTCGATGACTACGTGCGCACGCCGGGAGGCTGCGAGATCATCGACGAGTGCGCCGCCAACGCGACCCCCTGCGCGAGCGGAGCCAGCTGCTCCGACACCAGCGACGCGCTGCCGACCTGCACCTGCCCGGCGGGCAAGACCGGTGACGGCAGCTTTTGTCTCGCCAGCGATCCGTGCGCCGGCGTGAACTGCAACGGAGGCCAGTGTGTGCCGACGCCTGCTGGTGCCTTGTGCGACTGCCCGCTCGGGCGCTCCGGGTTGCTCTGCCAGAACTCGACCGGCTGCGACGACATCCAGTTCGCCTCCGATACGCTGAAGGTCTACGTCCGGGCGACTTCGGGCGTCATCGAGGGCCCTCTCGATGCCAGCCAGCTGAACCTGAAGAATCTCTCGGCGGCCCAGACGGGCGGCGAGCTGGTGGACGATCTGGGGGGCCTCGAGTGCTTGGTCTCGCTCGAGGGCCTCACGATCCACGGGCAGTCGCTCACGTCGATCGGTCCGGTCGCAGGCCTGAGCCGACTCGAGTCACTCACTCTCACCTGCACGCCGGTTTCCGAGCTCGGACCCATCGCGGCGGCCATTCGGCTTCGCAGTCTCTCGTTGGGTGGTGGTGGATGCACCAACGCCGGCCAGATCACCTCGCTCACGCCCCTTGCCGGTCTCACCAACTTGGAGAGCCTCGACATCAGCTTGCAGCCGGTGACCTCGCTGGCTCCGCTGGCGAACCTGCCCGCCCTGCAGTGGCTCGTCGCCGATGGGGTCACCACGGCCGACTTCTCGGCGCTCGCCCAGCTCACCCGGCTGCGTGAGCTCTCCCTGAACGGTGCCACCGGCTTCGACTGGGACGACGTCACGAGCCTGCCCTACCTCCGCCGTTTGGGCGCGAACGGCACCGGGCTGACGTCGCTCGACGCCCTGGCCGAGAAGGCCTCCCTCCGTGAGATCAGCGCTGCGGACAACGCGCTCACCAGCTTGGCGGGCCTGAAGTTCCCCGCCGGGCTCTACTCGCTCGACGCCGCCCGGAACGACATCACCACGGTGGCCGGCCTGGTCATCCCGCCCGGCACCAGCTGGCTGAATCTCTGGGGCAACCAACTGACTAACGCCGCCGAGCTGCTCGAAGCCGATCTCCCGCCCGGGCTCGAGCTCTGGTTGTTCGAGAACCCCTTCAACTGTGACGAAGCCGTGCCGGTCTTCGAGCAGCTGGAGGCGCGCGGCGTCGCGGTTCTCCACGACTGCCCGCTGCCCTGAGCGGTTCGGGCTCGCCCCGCTCGAAAACCACTGGCTCGTCGGCCTGCCGCTTTAGCCAGAGTGAAAGTGCGAGGTCGCGAGCCCGTGTGGGGGCGCGTAGGCAATTTCGCCTTGCAAGAGGCGGCCGGGACGGCTTGAAATTCTCGTCGTGGAGCTGGCCTTCGGGTCGAGTCCGCATCAGAAAGCCCCCCGATGAAAATGCGCTATCTAGCCGATCTGCGCTCGCTGGCCTTCGTGGCCGCCTACTACGGTCTGGTGATCTACCAGTGGCTGGCCGGGTTCGGTTCGCCGTGGCTGCTCGTGCCCCTGGTGGCCATCACCTGCGTGATGTCGTTTCTCTGTGCGGTCATCACGCACAACACCGTCCACACTCCCGTCTTCGAGGAGCGCTGGGCGAACCGCGTCTTCCAGGTGTTGCTCTCGCTCTCGTACGGCTCGGCCGTCAGCGCCTTCGTGCCGGGTCACAACCTGAGCCACCACCGCTTCACCCAGTCGCCGCGCGACGTGATGCGCACGACCAAGGTGCGTCACCAGTCGAACATGCTGAACATGATGGAGTTCGCGCCCCGCGTGGCCATCGCCATCATGCAGAACGACGTGGCCTATTCGCGCGCCATGAAGAAGCGCCTGCCGACCTGGTACGTCCAGTACAAGCTGGAGAACTACTCGGTCTGGGCCGTCACGCTCGCCTTGTTCGTGCTCGACTGGAAGAAGGCCCTGGTCTTCTGGCTGGTTCCCCACCTCTATGCGGCCTGGGGCATCATCAGCATGAACTACTTGCAGCACGACGGCTGCGACCAGTCCCACCCCTACAACCACTCCCGCAACTTCGTCGGCGGAGTGGTGAACTGGCTGACGTTCAACAACGGCTTCCACTCCATCCACCACGATCACCCGGGGATGCACTGGAGCCTGCTGCCCGAGGCTCACGCTCGCGAAATCGCGCCGCACATCGCGCCCGAGCTCGATCAGCGGTCGATGCACGTCTACATCTGGCGCACCTTCGTGTGGCCCGGGCGCCGCAAGACCTTCGATGGTCGCCCGCTCGTGCTCGAGCCGAGGGTGCCCGACGAGAGCTGGATCCCCCGTCCGGACGAGACGCCCGAAGACTTGGGCGCCATCGCTTCCGCCTGATTCGGCTCGGCCTGATCGCCTCCGCCTGATCGGCTCGGTTGGGAACGCGGGCCCCGGTCCATCGGCACCGGGGAGAGCGACCGAGCCATCGGGAGGCGCGGCAGTTCTGTCGAGCGTCCTGTTCTCGCGCGTTGTCTACGAACTTTGCGTAGTGGCCTACCGCGCGCGAGTTCGCAGCCCTTTTCGGCTGCGCGCGATTCGGCACGGCGCTTGCTCATGCGCAGGGAGAACGGAG
>DATIDO010000413.1:0-15930 GCA_035456245.1 Polyangiaceae bacterium | reverse complement strand
GCCGACGACCAGCTCGCAGCCACGCTGGAACGGCGCTTGGACGAGCAGGAACGACACGCCGATTTGATCGAGGTGTGGCGGGTGCGTCTGCCCACCCTGGACGAGGAAGGCGCCCACCGCACTCGCGCGCGCATCGCCGAGCGCTACCTAAGCGCGCTGAAAGACGCGGCCAGCGCGCTCGCCGCGGTTCGTGAGCTGCTCGAATCGGGCGGCTCGATCCAGCCGGCCGTCGAGCTGCTCGAGGCCATCTCGGTCGACGCTGCGGCCAGCGACGAGACCCGGCGCGCCGCGCTGGCGTTGCTCGACGAACTCTACACTCGAATCGACGACGCGCCGGCGTTGGTGCGAGTGCTCGAGCGTGGGCTGGGGCTCGCGCGGGATCTACCCGAACGCGTGACGCTCCATCGTCGGAGCAGCGAGCTCTTGGCAGGGCTCGAACGCAACACCGAGGCGCTCGAACACGCCACGCGCATCGTGGTGCTCGCGCCCGCCTTGGCGACCGAGAAGGCGCGCGCTCGCGAACTGGCCACCCGTTGGGGCCGCCTGGACGTCTACGCCGAGGCCTTGGAGCTGGCGGCCAAGACCGAAGGCGTAGGCGAACTGCGCATCGATTTGTGGGTCGAAGCCGGTGCGCTGCACCGTGGGACCTTGGGCAACGCCGGCGCAGCGCAGGCGCTGTTCAGTCGGGTGCTCGACGAGCCGACTGCGCCGAGCGACGCGCGGCTCTTGGCGGCGCAGGAGCTCTCCACGTTGCTCGACCGCGACGGTGGGAGTCCTCGCTTGCTCGAGGTGTTGGAGCGCCGGGCGGAGCTCGAGCCCAAGCAGAGCGAGCGTCAGCGGGTGCTGGGGGAGGCGGCGCGGCTGGCCGAGCGCCTGGGTGACGCCGATCGTGCGCTCGGTCTGTGGGCGCAACGTTTGGAGCGGGCGCCCGACGACGTCGAGGCACTCTCGGCGCGCATCGATCTGCTGGAAGGGCTGGGGCGCCACGCCGTGCTGGCCGACGATCTGTCCCGCCGTGCGCCGCTCGGTGACGCCGAGCAGCGACGCGCCGACCTGCGCCGCGCTGCACTGGTGCAGGCCGAGCGCCTGGGCGACATCGATCGCGCCATCGCCATTTGGTCCGAGTTCGAGGAGCTGTTCGGTCGCGATGCGGAGAGCGTCGACGCGCTGATCGAGCTCTCGGCTCGCGCCGAGCGCCACGACGAGGTGGTCCGCTTGCTCGAAGAAGCCGTCGCGGCCGAGAAGGATGCGGAGCGGCGAGTGGCGCAGCTCGGGCAGCTGGGTGACACACTGCGACTCGAACTCGAGCGGGGCGAAGACGCCATCGCGCCCTACGCGCGGGCCCTCGAACTGTCGCCTTCGGCGGAGCCGCCGCGGCGCGGCCTGGCCGAGCTCATCGCGGTGCCAGCCTTGGCTCACCGGGCCAGCGAGGTGCTCGTCACCGCGCTGCGCAAGGAGGACGACGCGCGCGGTATCCTGTCGTGGCTCGAGACGCGCCTCGGCGCCGCGCCCGATGACGCATCGCGCACGGCCATGCTTCTGGAAGCTGGCCGCCTCTACGAACGGGAAGGTGCGGTGGCCGAGGCTCTGCGCGCCGTCAGCCGCGCGTTCGCGCTGTCACTGGCTCCCGCCGTCGAGGCCGAGGCCGAGCGCCTGGCCGCGCTGGAGAGCGACTTCGTCACCTTGGTGGCGGCCTACCAGAAGGCGCTGGAGCGCGCCGAGGGCGAGCGAGCGCGAGAGCTCCACTTCGCCCAGGAGCGTGTCTGGGAGGAGCGGCTGGGGCGTCCCGCCGGCGCGGCCGCAGCCTACAAGGAGGCGCTCTTGCTGGCGCCTCGGGACGTGGCCATCGCCGCAGCCACCATTCGCGCGGCCATGGCCGCGCATCTCCACGCCGACGCGGCCTGGGCGTTCGTCCACGCGAGCCAGGCGCACGGCAGCATCCCCGCCGAGCTCGTCGGCGAGTTCGAAGCGCGCGCCGAGGCAGTGGCCGGTTGGGACGACGCCCTCGAGTCGTTGGGAGAGAGCGTGGCTCGCAAGGCCGAGCTGTCGGCGGAGCTGACCCACGATTTGAAGCGACAGCTGGCGCTCTGGCACCGTGACCGTCGGCACGACGCCGACGCCGCCGAGTTCGTCCTGCGTCGCGCGGTGGTCGACCACCCGCGGGTCGACACATTGCGCATGCTGGCAGAGCTCGAGCGTCGTGCACCGGGTCGCCCGCTCGTCCGTACCCTGGAGTCACTCGCCGATTTGGGCGACGACGAGTTGGGCACGCTCCACGAGGCCGCCGAGGTCGCGCTGCGTCACGTGGGCGATCAGGATACGAGCGTGCGCTTGCTGGAGCGCGTGCTGTCGGTCGCGGCGGCGAGCTTCCGTGAAGCCGCGGCGGCGAACGAAGGGGCTGGGCGGATCGCCGAGTGGGCCATCGAGAACCTGCTCACGCTGGCGCGCGCGTCAGGGGACGCGAAGCGGGTGACCGATCTGCTGGAGCAGGCCGCGGAGTTGCCGTTCTCGCAGCCCGAGCGCACGGCTTTCACCATGCGGGCCGCCGAAATCGCCTCGGGCTTCGCCGACGATGGTCGTGCGGTCACGCTGTGCACTCGCGTTCTGGCAGTCCAACCCACCCACGAGCAGGCCATCACTCTGCTGGCGTCCTTGCACGAGAAGGCGGGGCGTTCTCGCGAGCTGCTCGAGCTGCGGGAGCGGGAGCTGGCACTGGATCGGCCGCTGGAGCGTCGACTGTACTTGCGCCTCGATCTGGCCCGCGTGCTCGGCATGCTCGACGGCGACGACGAGCGCCGCATTCAGGTCTTGCGCGAGAACTTGGACTCGGTGGCCGGTCACCCCGCCTCGCTCGAGGCGCTCGATGGCCTGTTGGTGAGTCTCGAGCGCTTCGAGGCCAGCGCGACTCTGTTGGAAGGTCAGGCCCGCGAGATCGCTCGTGCCGAGCCGGTGCGCGCGGCGCGCCTGTACGAGCGCGCGGGGCGCACGGCCGAAGAGCACTTGGCCGATCTGGGGCGCCTGCAGAACGACTTCCGCAGCGCGGTGGTCCTCGATCCGAGTGTTCCCGTGCTGGACCGCTTGGCCGAGCTGGCACACGACCGGGGTGATGCCGGCGCCGAGGTCGGTTGGCTGGTGCAGCGGCTGCTGCTCACCCCGCCGGCGGCTACGGCCAATCCCGCCGATCGTCGCGCAACCGTCGTGCGCCTGGCCAGCGCCCAGGTCGTCGCCGACGAGCGAGACGCGGCCCGGACGCTCTTGCAGGCCGAGCTGGACGCCGATCCGGAGGGCAACGAGGTTCGCGCGCTGCTCTGCAAGCTGTGCGAAGAGGCCGAGGACTACGCGGCGCTCGCCGTCACGCTCGAAGAAGGTGTGGCCTACGCCGACGACGACGCCGCGCGGGTCGAGCTGCTGCGCAGCGCCGCTCGGATCGTGCACGAGCGACTGTCCGACGTGGCGCGTGCGATTCCGTTGTTCGATCGGGCCAGCCAGCTCGCGCCCGAGGATCGCGCGCTGCGTCTGACGCTGGCCGAGGCGCTGCGCGAGAACGCCGAGTACGATCGCGCGCGGCAGCTGCTCTCCGACATGCTGGAGGAGTTCGGGCGCCGCCGCACCAAGGAGCGCGCGCAGGTGCACGAGCAACTGGCGCTGATCGCCGAGGCCGTCGACGAACTGGACGAGGCGCTCGAGCAGGCCGAGTCGGCCTCCAAGATCGAGCGCATGGATGCGCGCATTCTGCTGCTGGTGGGTCGTCTGGCACGGCGCAAGGGCCAGCTAGAGCGGGCCGAGCAGGCCTACCGTACCCTGCTGCTGATCGTCAGCCGCGCCGCCGAGCGGGCCGAAGGCGACAGCCAGACCGTGGGCGAGAGCGCCATCCTCTTCGAACTCTACCGAATCGCCGAGGCCGAGGGGCAGGACGAGCGCGCGCGAGAGCTACTGGGCTCGGCGCTCGAGCTGGCTACCCGCGATCCCAACGAGGCTCTCGAGCTGGAGGCCGAGCTGACGCGTGCCGGGAAGGCCGACTTGCTGGTGCAGGCGCTCGACGATCGCTTGCGCTCCGGTGTCGAGGGGCCGGAGGCCGCTCGCATCCTGCTCACGCAGGCGCAGATCTTGGCGAAGAACGGTCACGACGACGCGGCGTTCGAGGCACGGTTGCGCGCCGTGGCTCAGGCGCCCGACGACGCGCGCTTGGTCGAGGGCACGTTGAAGGCTGCCGAGGCGCTGGGCAGGACCGCAGACGCAGTCGTGGAGCTGTCGCGCTTGGCTGAGCTGCCGGGCCAGCGCGTCGAGCTGTCGGCCGAGTTGTGGTTCCGGCTCGGCTCTTTGTTGGAGTCGGGCGAGCCGCTGCGTGCGGCCGAGTACTTCGAGCGCGCGCAGGCCACTCACTTCAAGCCGCGCCGCACCTTCCAGGCGCTCGATCGCCTGCTCGGTCTGCTCGGCGATCCCGGGCGGAGCCAGCGCGCGCTGGAGCGCTTCGTCGACGCACCCGAGGCCGAGGGCTCGCCGCAGCTGCTGGCCGACGCTCTCTATCGCCTCGGCGAGCTGGAGTGGAATCGTCAGGGGCTGGCGTCGGCCGGAGCTCACTTCGTCCGCGCTCTGGAGATCGAAGCGCAGGACGCCAGGGTGCTGACCGTGATCGGCACCACGCTGACCACCGGCGAGCTCGATCCGGCGCTCTCCAGGCTGTGGGTGCGCGTGGCGCGGGCCGCGGGCACGCCCGACGATCTGCTCCAAGCGCTGAGCCGAGCCGCCGAGCTACCCGACGCCGAGCCGGCCGAGGTGCTCGAGGCGGTCGAGCTGGCGCGTGCGTCCGGGGACGCGCGGCGCCCCAGGTTGCTCTCGCAGGCCATCGCCGCGTACCGGGCAGCAGGTGATCTCGCTCCGGTTCGCGAGTTGTTGGTCGAACGCGCCGATCTGGGGCTTGCGCTCGGTGACGCGCGTCTCGCCGCCGAGCTGCTGGCGCTCGCCTACCCGCTGTTCGACGGGGAGCGGTCGCTCGGCCTCGAGCTGCGTTTCGCCGAACTCTGCCACCGACCGCTCGGCGATTCGGCGGCTGCAGTCAGCGCCTACGAGAGTTTGGCGGAACGCTGGCCGGGGGAGCGGCGCATCTGGCAGCCGCTCTTCGCCCTCTACCGAGAGGCGGGCCGGACGGACGAAATCGAAGCTCGTATCGTCGAGATCGAGGGCGCAGTGGTCGATCCCGTCGATCTGGAGCTGTTGCGCATGGAGCGAGTGCGCATCTTGCTCTCCGCGGGACGCTTCGAAGAAGCCGAGACCGTGCTTTCGCGGACGTTGGCCGAGCGCCCCGACTTCGCGGAAGCAGCCGAGATCTTGCTGCAGATGCTGAGCGACCAGGGGCGCCACGACGAGCGGCGAGAGACGCTCGAAGATCTGCTGTCGAAGGCGCGGCAGCGCGGCGACGGCGAGCAGATCGCTCGCTACGGCTTGGCTCTGGCGGACCTGCACGCCGACGACCATCAGGAGGCCATCGACGTGCTCACGGCTGGGCTGCCCTGGACACGCGAGCGCCGCGAGGTGCTCGTTCGCCTCCTCGAGCTGCTCGGTAGCCAGCCGAGCAGTGACCGGGCCGAGGTGCTCGAAAACCTGCTCTCGATCAGCCAAGGCGCCGAGGCCGTCGATCGGGCGCTGGAACTCGCTGCCATGCAGAGCGAGCTGGGCGACGACTACGGCATGGGTCGCGCGCTCGAGATGGGCTTCCGGGCAGCACCCGACGATCCGCGCGTAGCCGACCTCTACCTGGGGTACCTCGAGCGGGAGGATGATCGGGCACGTTTGGCCGAGGCACGCCTGCTGCAAGCAGCCGCCTCCAAGGACGCCCTGGAGGCCGCGCGACTTTTCGCGCTCGCCGGCGAGGCGTTCGACCGAGAGCTGGGCGATCCCCAGCGAGCGGCCGAGGCCTACGAGAAGGCGTTCGAGCGCGATCCGGAGCAGGTCGAGTACCTGAGTGCGGCCGTCGAGCAGCGTAGTTCGCTGGGCGAGGCGGAGCAGGCATTGGCCCGCGTGACGGGCGCCATCGAGCGCTCGGGTGATGGCAATCGCGCCGAGCTACTGCAGCTGCGCGCGCGCCTCATCGCGCGCGAGGCTCCCGACGACGTCGAGGCGCTGGAGCGGGCCGAGCGTGATTTGGCGCGGGCCTTGGAGTCGTTCGTGTCCGAGGATTTGGCTCGTGACATCCAAGGGCAGCGCGCCGACTACCTGCTGCGCATGGCGGAGCTTCACGCGACGCGAGGTGACAGCGAGAGGGAGCGCTCGGCTGTGCTCGAACTCGGCCGCGTGCAGGTGGAGGTGGGGGAGCGGCGCGCCGCGCTGGAGACCTTCGCCGCCTGGCTGCGCGCCCACGAAGACGACGGGGCGGTGGCCGAGGAGCTCACGGCGCGGGCCCTGGAGGCCGAGGACTACGACACGGCGCTGTTCGCGAGCGGCTTGGCCTTCACGTCCAGCCGCGAGGGCGACCGCCGCCGCACCGCGCTGGTCTTTGCCGACGCGGCCGAGCGCGCCGGGCAGCCCTTCGCGGCCCGCGATGCGCTGCTGACGGTGGTGCGCGAGGCGCCGACCGACACCGAGCTGCGGGGGCGCCTGCGTCGCATCTACGAGGCGGCGGGGGCCCACCGAGAGCTGGCCGAGATGCTGATGGTGGAGCTCGAAGGCGAGACCGACAACGAGCGGCGCTACGTCTTGCTCGTCGAGGCTGGCGATTTGCTGTCGCTCTCGGGCGACGGCAAGGCGGCCATCGAGCTGTACGAGCTGGCTCGCGAGCTGGCCACCGAGCCCTATGGCATCACCACCAAGCTGGCCGACGGCTACGTCGAGCAGGGTGACATCGAGGCCGCGCGCAAGGTGCTCTCCAGCGTCATCGACGCGCACGGCAAGCGCCGCTCCCCCGAGCTGAGTGTGTTGCAGCACGCGCTGGCGCGTGTCGCGAGGGCCAGCGGTGACGTGGACGGCATGTACGGTCTGCTGGAGATGGCGCTGATGAGCGACCGCAACAACGTCGAGGTCGCTGCCGAATTGGCCGTTCGGGCTCAAGAAGACGGACGCTGGGAAACCGCCATCAAGGCGCTGCAGATGATCACGCTCAGCAAGGCCAACGCTTCCGTCGGCAAGGCGGAGGCCTACTACCGGCAGGCCCAAATCGCCGAGCTGCAGCACGATCCGAAGAAGGCAGCGTTGCTGGCGCGGCGCGCGCTCACGACGGATGAGGGCTATCCAGAGGCCCAAAAGCTTCTCGACCGCCTCGGCGCCTGAGCGGATCCGAAGCGGGCGCGTGCCCGAGCCGAAGTAGTTCGAGCCAGCGTGGGGCCTGAGGTCCCGCGCTGGAGTCGAGCAGTTCGGCCTTGCCGCCCTCGAAGGTCCCCACGAGCCGACCGGCGCGCCAGAGGAGCCGGTGCGTCGCCAGCGCGGCCACGCGGCCGTCCGGCGTGAGGACGCCAGCCACGTTCAACGGATCGACGGCGGAGACGACCGTGGGCTCTTGGTTGGGCCCGAGGCGGCGTCGCGCCCTCAGCGTCGAGACGGCGTCGGGCAGCGCGAACTGCTCACCGGAAAAGCCCGTGACGAAGCGCCCACCACGGATCTCTCCGCGCGCTTCCAGGCGATAGAACGTGCGTACCAGGTCCCGCCACGGCGGCAGGCCCGTCTCGCGCTCCAGCACCCGCTTCTGCACGACGCCCCAGCGACGCAGGAGCCGCCAGGCAATGCGCTGCAGCCGCTCCTCGGCGTCGAGCGCGTCGGACGGTTCGGCACGCATCGTCGAGTCGTCGCCGAGCGAGCTGGCGAGCCAGCCGATTCGTCCCGCAGTGCCCAACCCTGCGGAGCCCGGCCCACGGCGACCCCGCGCCGGATGCTGACGCCGCCGCGCCTCGGGGAGGAGCAGCGTGCGCAGGCCCGCGAAGGTGTCCGTCGTGCAGGCTCCGCGTGAAATCAACTCGCGCAGCGCGTTCTCGGCTTGGGTGGGAAGGAGCCCCGTGCCGCGCTGCAGCTCGCTGAAGAAGACCGCGTGCCGCGCTTCGAGTAGGTCGGCGAGGCGTCGCGCGTCCGCACCCAGGCCTTCGAGCCACGGCGCACCGTCCACGTGCCAATCGTCGAGCGAATCGCGCGGCAGGATGCGGATGGGCGTGCTCTTGACCGGTCCCGAGCTTTCGCGGGGCACCGCCGCCCAAGCGGCGCGACCGTCCAAGCAGAGCGCGTCGAGATAGGCCGGATCGTACCCGACGACGCGCGCCGGCAGGACTTGCGACTCCCAAGCCGAGGCGGCCAGCGCGAAGCCGTCGAGTTGCTGCAGGACCGCCCACAAGCCCTCGACACCGCGTCGCTCGTGGCCCGGGAGCAGGCCTTGGTGCGCAAATAGGAAGTCGATGTACTCGGCGGCGCTGACTGGTTCGATCTCGCGTCGCAGTCGACCGAGGGTGAGCCGGTGGATGCGTGCGAGCAGGCGGCGCTCACAGAACTCTTCGCCAGCGCCCGTTCGGAAGCTGCCTCGCAGCACGAGCCCTTCTTGCTCCAAGGCGGCCAAGCCGGCGCGTGCGAGGTCGGGCGTCACGGCAGCCGATTCGGCGAACTCTTCGACCGTCGTGGGGCCCATGAAGGAGAGGCGACCACGGAACAGATCGAGCCAAGGCTCGCCGGTCGATTTCGACGGGGGCAGGCCGAGCTCTGCCGCGAGCCGTGAGCCGTGCCCACTGGCGCCGGGGTGGAGAGTCAGGAATTCGGCGAGGCGTTCGCGAGCAACCCAGAATACCGCGACTCCGCTCGACGTCGGCACCTCCAGGCGCAGGGCGCGCTGGCGCTCGACCAGCGGACCGAACGAGTCTCGTCCGCTCGGCTGTTGCCAAGCCAGGCCTTCGGCCTCGCGGGCGAAGCCATGAACCGTCAGCGCGTCGTGCAGCTCGTCGGGATCTCGCGGATCGGGCCGCGACTCTTCGAGCACTCGGACGATCGCTTCCGGATCGAGGACGCCCAGCTGGGCCGCGTCGTCCGGGGTGACGAAACGGCGCATGTTGATGGCCTGGGTTCGCCGCTCTTCGAGGGGCGCATCGTCGAGGAACGCGTAGGGCTTGGCCGACAAGACCTCGTGGGAGAGGGGGGACGGCTCGACCAGGTCACGGGCGAAACATTGGATGTTCCCGGCCTCGATGTCGCGCAGGACGCGCATGAACTCGTCGGCATCCAGCGCCTCGTGGAGGGCATCGTCCAGGGTCTGCCGCACGAGCGGGTGGTCCGGGATATTGCGGTCCCCGACGATGTTCTCGAGGCAGGCGACCTGGTCGGGAAAGCAGAGCGCCAACAGGTCGTCGGAATCCATGCGCTGGAAGCGCGGAGGTACCTTCTTGCCGCCGCGAAAGCGCAGGACGGCCAGCGCCCGTGAGGCGTTCCAACGGAATCGCGTGCCGAACAGCGGCGCGTCCAGCAGCGCCTGGACCAGCACGTCGTGAGCGGAATTGGAGCGCAGGAACTCGAACACGCTCTCGAGCGGGAAGGAGTGCATGGGGCCGAGGGACAGCACCAGCGCTTCGTCCGTAGCGGCGGCTTGCAGCTCGACGTTGAACGAGCGGCAGAAGCGTTTGCGCAGCGCCAGGCCATAGGCGCGCAAGAAGCGGCTGCCGAAGGGCGCGTGGACCACCACGTGCATTCCGCCGGTTTCGTCGAAGAAGCGCTCGGCGACGATGCGCTTCTGGGTGGGCATGACACCCAGCGCGTTGCGTGTGGCCAGCAAGTAGGTGAGGACCTGCTCGGCCGCGGCCAACGGGGCGCAGGTTCGCTCGGCCAGCGTCGACGCGGCTTCGGGCGCTTCGCCGTGTTCGTCCACCCACTCGCGGAGCCTGGCCACGGCCGACGACAGCTCGTCGCTGCGCCCAGGGGCCTCGCCAATCCAGAAAGGGATGGTCGGGGGCGCACCGTGCGCGTCGGCGACGTGGACCGTGCCGGCCCCGATCCGCAGGATTTGGTAGCTCTGGTTGCCGAGCTGGAAGATGTCGCCGGCCGAAGCCTCGATGGCGAAGTCTTCGTGCAGAGAGCCGACGCGCTGGTCGGCAGGGGCCAGGAGCACGTCGTAGTCGAAGTTCTCGGGGATGGCGCCGCCGTTGGTCAGCGCGGCGATGCGGGCGCCGCGGCGAGCGCGCAGACGCCGCTCGGTCGTGTCGTGGTGCAGCCAGGCGGCGCGTCGGCCCCGTGAGGTCACGTAGCCTTCGCTCAACATCGCCACCACCGCGTCGAAGTCGCCGCGCCCGAGAGCGCGGTACGGGTAGGCGCTGCGCACGCGCGCGTACAGCGCGTCTTCGTCGAGATCTTCGGGCACGGCGCTGGCCACGATCTGCTGGGCCAGCACGTCCAGCGGCGCCTCGACGACGTGGCAGGTCTCCAGCTCGCCCTGCCGAACCGCGTGGAGCAGCGCCGAACTCTCCACCAGATCATCGCGGCTGAGCGGGAAAATCGTGCCGCGCGGGGTGCCGTCGATGCTGTGACCCGAGCGGCCCACCCGCTGCAGGAACGTCGCGATATTGCCGGGCGAACCCAGCTGAACGACCCGATCGACCTCGCCCACGTCGATGCCCAGTTCGAGCGAGGCCGTGGCGACGAGCGCGCGCAGCTTGCCGGTCTTCAGCCGCGTCTCGGCGTCACGCCGCAGTTCACGCGAGAGGCTACCGTGGTGACTCGTCACCGCGCCCTCGCCCAAGCGTTCCGCGAGGAAGCGAGTGGCTCTCTCGGCCATGCGCCGCGTGTTGACGAAGACGAGCGTCGTTCGATGCTCCGAGACGAGTCGTGCAAGCTCGTCGTACAGCTCGAGCCAGGTGTCGTTCGACATCACCGCCTGGAGCGGCGAGGGCGGGACCCAAAGGGAAAGCTCGAGCTTGCGACGGTGTCCGGTGTCGACGATCCGGCATGGGGGCCCCGGTCTCTCGCCGGTGAGGAATCGCGCGACCAGCTCGACCGGGCGCTGGGTCGCCGAGAGCCCCACCCGCTGCGGAAATCGCCCGGTGCGCGCGTGGACCAGAGCGTCGAGCCGCTCGAGCGAGAGAGCCAAATGCGAGCCGCGCTTGTCACGCAAGAGCGCGTGGATCTCGTCGACGATCACGGTGCGCACGCCGGCGAGCTGTCGTCGGCCACCTTCGCTCGTCAGCAGGACGTAGAGCGACTCGGGCGTGGTGACCTGGATGTGCGGAGGCGTGCGGGTGGCGCGGGCGCGTTCCTTGGCGCTGGTGTCCCCGGTTCGGACGTGTGTGCGGATGGTGGGGGGCGGGGCCCCCCTGGCTGCGGAGGCGGCCGAAAGACCGGCGAGGGGGCGCTCGAGGTTCAGAGCGATATCGGCCGAGAGTGCCTTCAGCGGCGAGACGTAGAGGACGCGCGTTTCGTCGGGCAGCGGAGCCTCGAGGCCCTCACGCAGAAGGTCGTCGAGCGCGCTCAGAAATGCGGCGAGCGTCTTGCCCGAGCCGGTCGGAGCAGCCAGGAGCACCGGGCCGCCCTCGCGCAGCGCCGCCCAGGTTCGCGACTGGGCCTCGGTGGGCGAGCCGAATTGGGAGCGGAACCAGTCGACCGTCGCGGGCTGGAAGCACGGGGGGTAGTCCAGCGGTGACGACGGTTCGTCCCCCTGCGCCGAGGTCGATTCGCTAGCGGAAGAAGAATCCAACATGCGCCCCTCCTCGGCCTTAGCACGAACCCCGGCCCAGGGCGGGTGAGTGCTTTTCCAGGCCCATCCGGTCCCCGAGATATGCTCTATTGTCCTCGGGATGCGTTCTTTCGGCTTGGCTTGGGCGGTGTTCGTGGGGGTGAACGTGTTGGCCCCAGCGGCCCTCGGAGCCAAGCGGGCGGCCAAGCGCGCAGCTCCACCAGCCCCAGCTGCAACAGCCCCAGCTCCAACAGCCGCCGCACCACCAGCTGCAGCGCCCGCCGAACCAGTACCCACCGCAGCAGCGCCTGCCGCACCCGCACCAGCACGTGCCGAGCCCGAGCCTGCCGAGGCAGCTCCCGTGCAGCCCGCCGAGGCAGCAGCGCCTGCCGAGCCCGTCGTGCCTGCTCCGACGGATGCCGAGCCGAGCTTCTTCTTGGAGCTGCGTATGCCGCTCGGGCGCTTCGAACGTCGTCGAGTGGAGTCGGGCGCGAGCGAAGAGATGCGCTCGCTCGTCGACGCGGGGCCCATCTACTTTCCGTCGGCTCGCGTCTGGTTTCCTCTCGCACCCTGGCTGGCTTGGGGAGGAGAGCTCTCGGGTGGGTTCAGCTCGAGCCAGGTCGATGGCTCGGCTCAGCGCGTGGGTGGCTTCGCCAGTCTCGTCGCCCAGCTGCGCCTCACGCCTTGGCAGCCCAGCTGGGGACAGCCGTATCTCTCGCTCGGGGTCGGTGGGCTCTTTTGGTCGGGTCCCTACATCGACACGAACACCAGTAGCCCCTCTCTCACTGCGCTACTGCCGCAAGGGACGGCCGATCTGGGCGCGCTGCTCTGGCTCGTGCCTCGTCGCTGGGGCGTCGATCTCGCGGGCGGCGCGGGCTACGCGTTCGGTCCGGGCTGGTCGGATCCGGGAGGGACCGAGCTGTTCGTGCAGCGGTTGACCTTCGAGCTCGCCGTCGGTTTGGTCGTCGCACTCTGAGTGCGCCGATCGACGGCTCAGCTCGGCTCAGATCTGCTCAGCCACGCAGCAGGCTGAGCAGATCTTCGCGCGTGATACCCTGCGCGGCCCCGCCCTCACCCAGCGCCACTTCACTGAGCGCACGCTTGCGCTCCTGCAGCGCTAGGATGCCCTCTTCGATCGTGTCCTTGGCGATCAACCGGTAGACGGTGACCGGGCGCGACTGGCCGATGCGGTGCGCGCGCCCTGCCGCCTGTTCCTCGGCGGCCGGATTCCACCAAGGATCGAGCAAGAACACGTGGTCGGCGGCGGTCAGGTTGAGGCCGGTACCACCAGCCTTCAGCGATGACAGGAAGACGGGAGGACCCTGCTCGGCCTGGAACGCTTCGACCACGGCGCCGCGGTCGCGCGTGCTCCCGTCCAAGCGGGTGAAGCCGAGCGCGCGGCTCTCGAGCTCTGGCTCGAGCAGATCGAGCAGGCTGGTCCACTGGCTGAAGACGATGGCCTTGTGACCATCGGCCGCTGCGTCTTCGAGCGCGCCGAGCAGAGCCTCGAACTTGGCCGAGCTCCCGCCGACCTGGCCCGGCACCAGCGCAGGATGGCAGGCCGCTTGCCGGAGCCGCAGCAGCGCCTCGAGCGCTTCGAGCACGCTGCCGCCGGCCTCCAGGGAGGCCACCACCTCGCGGTTCTTGGCAGCGTAGATGGCGCGATACAGATCGCGCTGATCCTGTTCGAGCTCGACGGTCATCACCACGTCGGTGCGCGGCGGCAGATCGCGCGCCACCTCGTGCTTCACTCGTCGCAGCAGGAAGGGCTTGATGAGCTGGCGCAGGCGCGCGCCGGCCTCGGGGCTGCCATCCTGGATGGGGCGCGAGAAGCGTTCGGCAAAGGAGCCGCGTGTGCCCAGCAGACCCGGATGGGTGAAGCGGAAGAGACTCCACAGCTCGTCCAGGCGGTTCTCCAGCGGGGTGCCGCTGAGAGCGAGACGGAAGCAGCCATTCGGCAAGGCGTCCGACACGGCGAACAACGCACGAGCTGCCTGGCTGTCGGGATTCTTGATGGCCTGCGCCTCGTCGAGCACGACCGTTTCCCAGGCGCCCGCCGCCAGCAGATCTTGGTCGAGGCGAACGACGGCGTAGGTGGTGAGCGTGATGTCGGCGTCGTCGAGCTTGCGCTGCGGGCCGTGGAAAACGTTGACCCGCAGGTCCGGCCGGAAGCGCGCGATCTCGGCGGCCCAGTTGAAGACCACGCTCTTGGGGCAGACCACCAAGGTCTTGCCGCGGATGGCGCACAGGGTCTGCAGCGTTTTGCCGAGGCCCATGTCGTCGGCCAGGATGCCACCGAGCCCCGAGCGGGCGAGGAAGGCCAGCCAATCGACGCCGGCCACCTGGTAGGGGCGCAGAGTCACGGGCAGCTGGGGGGGCAGGGGAGCGCGAGGGAGCTCGTCGAAGCCCGCGAACAGTGGCTCGAGGTGAGAGAAGCTCGGCGGCGGGGGCTCACCCAACTCGCGGCACAGGGCCGCCAGTGGCGCGCTGGCGTAGGTCGGTAGCCGCCCGTCGGAGCGGCGGGCCGCGAAAAGATCGGCGACCTTCTCGCCGTAGCGATTGAGCCAGTCGAGGGGGAGGGGAGCCCAGCCGCCGTCTTCGAGTGGCACGACGTCCAGACCATCGCGGAAGGCGCGGTAGACGGCCTCGACCGAGGCTGTGCGCGGTGCCTCCTCTTCGGTCGTGAAGGTCACGTCGAACTGGGTCTCGTCCAGAGTGAGGTGTGGGACCAAACGCGCCCGACTGACGACCTCACGCGAGAACGTGCTGGACGAGCCGGCTTGGAACGCTTGCAGTCGCTTGGCGAAGCGCGCGGCGTCGTTGCCGTCGAAATGAACGAGGCGCCCCGGGACCAGCGAGAGCTCGTCGCGCAGCTGGCGCACCAGTTTCTGTTCGGTCGCGGTGTCTCGGCGTGGGATGGCCCCGGCCAGGTGCACGACCTTGTCGCCGTCGATGCGCACGGTAGCGGGCTCGCCGTAAACCAAGGTGGGCAGCACGCTCAGCGTGTGCCCCTGCGGCGTCATGTCGAAGGCGATGCGCGGGCGCTCCAAGCCGCCGCGTGAAGGCAAAATGCGCGACTCGATGCGCACGGTCAGGTGCTTTTCGACCTCGGGGAGCACCTTGGTGACCAGATCTCCCAGATCGTCCGAACGCACCGCGCGCCGCAGCGGCAGGCGCTCCCAACGAGAACCGACCAGTTCGGTGGCGCCGAGCGGTTGCAGGACGCCCGAGCGCAGGCCGACTCCGCGATCGAGCACCTCGAAGGCTTCGCGCGGTGCCGTCAGAGACAGCTCGACCAAGACTGCTCCATCGCGCCCCGGTCGATCCACCGCCACCGCTTCCGGCACCAGGGGTTCGAGGGAGACGCGCAGCTCCTTGCCGTCCAGCTTCACGCTACTCGACAGCGAGAGTGCGCCCAGCACGCGCTGGTAAGCCTCTGCGCTCAGCCCGCGGTGAACACCTTGCCGGCTGTCCTTGCCGCCGGCCTGGGTGAGCAGGCGATCGATCTCGAGGTCTTCGTGGTTCGGGTCGACGGGGCATTTGCGCTGGGCAACCAGGCGCGAGAGCGGCTCCCGCAGCGGGACCTCACTGCCGTCGGGCGAGAGCACCACGCGTTCGATCGACAGGCTGGGGCCAGCGGCGCGCTTCAGGCGGTAGCCGAGGAGCGGACGGACCTCCGTCGTCTGAGTCACCTGCGTACCTTGTGACTCGGCGTCGCGCGCGGCGATCACGGCAGCGATGACGTGCTCGCACGGATCGTGAGCCGAGTCGCAGTCGCAAGCCCACTCCAGCTCTTCGGTGTACAGGGTGGCGCGCGGAGGGACGGGCAGCCCGGGGGAGCGTACGCGATAGACGCGCTCGCTCGGCGTTTGCTCCTCGGCAGTGACCGCGCCTTCACGGGCGAGCGTCACACCGCGAGACCAGATAGCGGTCTTGGCCGCTGCCTTGATGGCCGAGAACAGGTCCTGCATTGCCGTAAGCGAGCGCCGTGGGAGTCATAACCGAGATGTGCCGCCCAATGAAGGGTGGGGGGCCATTCGTTCGTTTGGCGTGGGACCGCGGGGAACTTCGTGATACTCGCAGAAACATGAGCCCGACCCGCAGTTCGAGCCTCCGGGTTCACCCCGGCGCGGTCGAGCACTACCGCTACGGAGCGGCCTACGACGAGCGCTACCGGGGGCGCAGCGAGGACATCGATTTCTACCTGCGCCTGGCGCGTGGGGTCGACCGTATCGTCGAGTACGGCGCCGGCACGGGGCGCCTCACCCTGCCGCTCGCCCGCGCGGGCGCTCAGGTCCTGGCAGTCGACC
>DATIDO010000412.1:0-19593 GCA_035456245.1 Polyangiaceae bacterium | reverse complement strand
CTGGTGGGTCTGGCGCTGCTCGCGCTCGGTGGAGCCATCCTCTATTTCCGGGCAAAAGCGACCAATCTGCTGGAGCAGACCTACACGATCCAGGTGGACCCGCTGCCCATCCCGTTCCCGCTCAGTGTCGAGGAGCGAGATGCATTCGTGACTACGTCGCCCACCGCAGCTCCCAACAGCACCGTAGCTCCCAACGACACCGCAGCTCCAGCGAACCCTGCGGCTCCAGCGAACCCTGCAGCTCCCAATGACCCTGCAGCTCCAGCAGCCCAGCCCGAGCCAGGGCGGCTCGAGCTGCACGCTCCTGCATTCCAGGCCGAAGCGACGCGGCGAGCCATCGAGCGCGCGGAAAAGTACCTCGCGAGTCGTGTCGGTTGTCGCGACTGCCACGGCGTCGACTTCGGCGGCAAGGTCGTGGTCGAGGCGTTCCCCATGGGCAAGTGGGTGGCACCGAACATCACTCGGGGTGGCGTGACCCGAAACTACCAGGGTGAGGATTGGATGCGGCTGGTTCGTCATGGCGTGAAGCCCGACGGCCACCCGGCGCTCATGCCCTGCCAGGACTTCACTTGGCTCTCCGATCAGGAGATCAGCGACATCGCGCTCTACATCTCGAGCCGTCCTCCCATCGAGCGCACCATGCCTCCGAGCGAGATGGGGCCCGTCTTCGCCATGCTGCTCGCTACCGGCCAGTTCCCCTTGGCCGCGGCCACGCTCGACCACGAAGCGCGGCGCGACAAGCTGCCTCCCGCGCTGGAGCCGACGCGGGAGCTGGGGCTTCACCTGGCACGTACGTGCGAGGGCTGCCATGGGCCCAAGCTGGCCGGCGGCCCAATCGTCGGTGGAGATCCTGCCTGGCCCGAGGCCGCCAACCTGACATTTCACTCGAGCGGCCTGGAGGGCTACTCGCTGCATGACTTCCAGACCGTCCTCACCAGTGGCCGGACCAAGGCGGGGCGTCAGTTGAACGACAAGGTGATGCCCATCGCTTACACGAAGAACCTGACTGCGGTCGAGCGGGAGGCCCTGTTCATCTATCTCTCGTCGCTGCCGCCGCTCGAGCTCGGCACTCGCTGAGCGGCGCGGACGTAGAAGGAGCGGAGCCTGTGGGCGGGGCCTAGCCCTGCCCCAGCTCCCCCGGCCCAGCTCCCCCGGCCCAGCTCCCTCCATCCGTAGGCTCGCCTGTCCGTAGGGCCGTCCTCGCTACGCGGCAGTCGCCCCCCGAACAAATCGACGCCCCCGTACGAAATCACGCAACGGCCCTCCTGACAGGGCCGATGGGCACTCGTTCGCTCGGGATCCTCCGAGCGTCACGGAGAACGAGGGCGGCATGCGGGCATGGGTACGAGGCGCAGGGGCGGCGGCGGTTGCGTGTGGAGGGCTGGTATTGGCCTGCGGCGGGCCAGACGATCCCGAACGGAAGGGCGGGGGTGGGGACTTCGGGGACGTGCCCGGAGGTTCGGGTTGGGCCGGGGCACCGTCCTGGTCCGACGAGCTGCCGGGAGTCGCTGGCGCTCCCAGCGGCTCGAGCTGCGGGGATCAGCCGGATCGACCCGACTCCGACTTCGAGGACTCGAACTGCGACGGCATCGACGGCGATCGGGCGCGGGCCCTGTTCGTCTCACCACTCGGTGACGACGAGGCCGAGGGCACCCCCGAAGCGCCTCTCGCCTCACTCCGCCGCGGCATTCAGCGCGGCCAAGCCGAGGGGCGCGATGTCTACGTGTGCTCCGCGACCTACCAGGAGAACTTGGAAGTGGTCGGCGGGGTTCGACTCTTCGGTGGCTTCTCGTGCCAGCAGGATTGGCAGCGCACCGAACGACCCGCGGTCGTCGCACCGCGAAGTGGGCTGCCCTTCAGGTTGCGTGACGTCGGTGAGGCCGGGGCCATCGTGCGGGAGTTCGAGTTCGTCTCTGCGAACGCCACGGCACCAGGGACCTCGTCCATCGCCGCCAGCGTTCTTCGCGCCAAAAAGGTCTCGTTCGACCACGTCGGTTTCCATGCTGGCAGTGGCGCTGACGCTCCGCCCGCCCTCACGCCTCGTGTTCATGGCGAGGCCGCGGGCGTGGGAAGACCAGGCGGCTCGTCACCTCACCAGCAGAGCGCGCTGACTGGCGAGTCCTGCTTCACTCCCGGAGGGACCTACTGCGACGGGCAGATCTGCGACGTAGAGCCACCGGTGCTGCGCCCCGAGTGCGCCGCACGGCAGCGGGCCATTGCACGTGCTTGGCGCTGCACGGCCGAGCACGGCTGCCTGGGCTCTTGCGAAACGGACGGGGGGAAGTTCGTGAGCACGGTGCGCTCGATGGGTGGCGACGGAGGCAACCTCTTCGTGGCGTTCGACGCTCGCGCTGGCGAGCGAGTTCCCGACACGCGGAACGCCGGCTTGGAAGGTGCGGTCGGCGAACGGGCGATCGAGGGGTTCGGTCACATCGATTCGGCTGGCGACTACATCGCGGACAACCGCGGTTCGCTGGGTGGCTTCGGTGGGATCGGACGCCCGGGCAAGGGGGGCGATGGCGGCGTCGGCTACATCCCGCGTGCCTTCGACACCGATCCGTTCCTGGGCCGAATCGGCGGCGCAGGCGGGACGAGTGGCTTTCCGGGCTGCGGCGGCTTTCCCGGTAATCCAGGCGAGGCCGGTGGCGCTTCGCTCGGCTTGGTCGTGGTCGACAGCGAAGTCGCGCTCGAGCGCGTCTCGATTCGCACCGCGAGTGGAGGCGTGGGCGGGTCTCCAACCGAAGGCTCGGCAGGTCAGTTGGGCGGAGCGGGCGGCGCAGGTGGCAAGTCGTCGATCGGGACGCCGGGCGCAGACGGTCAGCAGGGCGGAACCGGAGGACCCGGAGGGCCGGGAGGTCCCGGTGGCGGTGGTCCTTCCGTGGGCATCGTGGCGGTGGGTGCAGCGCCGACGCAGCGTGCCGTTCGCTTCGAGCTCGGCGAAGGCGGGCAGGGCGGCAGGGCGCTGCGCGGGACGGGTGTGGGCGATGGGCAGCGGGGCGTGTCGCAGGATCTGGTGTCGATCGTGAAGGAGACCAAATGAAGACGTATTCGTTCGTGGAGCTGCGCGGAGGACGCGCTTGGATCTGGGCCACTCGCCTCGTCTTTTGCCTTGGCTGCGCCAGCGGCGGAGGCGTCCTTGGCGGCTGCGCGAGCACGCCGCCCGCGGCGAGCGAGACGGTGCCGCCGCCGGTCGAGAGCGACGCGCTGTGCGTGCTGAGTGCCGATTGTCCCGCAGGGCTGCATTGCGATCTGGGTGAGTGCATTCAGGAATGCAACAGCGAGCTCCCCTGCGCAGGTGAAGGCCGGAGCTGCTCGGAGCGGGCACGCTGCCTGGAAGAAGGCGAGCGGGACGTCGAGCCCCCTCCTCCCGGCGAGAGTCTGGGTGAGCTGCAGGTCCAACCCGAGTTCCTCCGCCTCGATCCAGCCAGCGATCACTTCTCGTTCCGCGTCGGCGCGAGCGCCGACGGTCCGGTCCGTTATCGGCTGAGCACTCAGGGCGACTTCTTCGAGATCGAAGCCGAACGCGGCACCGTCGAGGGCGAAAAGGAGCTGAGCTTCGCCCTGTTGCCTGCCCAGGAGACGGGGCGTGAGCGCAGCGCGACGGTCCGCATCTTCACCGAGCTGGGCGAGCGCGTGGTTCACGTCGTGCAGCCTCCAGGCGTGGCCGGCACCTACCAGGGGGCGATGAGCTATCGCAGCGGCGGCGTCAGCCTCGGCGAGGCGCGGGTCGGTTTGACCATCAGGCAACAGGGGAACGATCTGGACGTGGGCTTCGACCCCCATGCCTCGCTGCTCTTCCCTCGACTGGACGAGGCCATGTCGACCGGCTTCGGCAACGTCTCCGAGGGCACGGGGATCGAGTTCACCGTGCAGCAGACCTTCGCCAAGGAGCTCGGAGGCGCCCGGAATCACTTCGGGCGTGAGATCGGGCGGCGTTTGAGCGTGCGTCTCGAGCCGAGCGTCCACGGCTCGTGGCAGGGGACGTTCCGGGAACAGTGGTACGGCATGGGTGACCGGGTGCTCGAGCTCGAGGGGACCATCGGCATCTACCGTCGCTTCGGCGCGCCTCCGGACGAGCTCAGCTTGGGGCACGATGCGATGCTGCCCGCATTCGAGCCGCAGGCTCCGCCCTATTCGGAGGTCTTGGGGGGCCCTTCGGCCAGCTGCTCCGAGTTGTTCGCCAAGCACTACGGAGCGCGTTGGCGCGAGGACCGCCGGACCATGCTCCAATCGATCGCGGACGACTACTACGCGCTTGACGGGACGATCGAGCGGCGCTTCGAGACCGGTACCAGCTACGAAGGCATCGCGGAGGCGTGCGCGACGGAGTATCGCGCCGAGCAGGCCCCAGAGCCCGATGGGCTGGTGTGCGCGTGGCTGCCCTTGCTTGCCTGCGGCGCGCTGGAGGCAGCGGGCGGGGTCGAGCAGCGAGAAGCCTTTCCGGAGCTCTTCGATCGGCTGGTGCACGCCGCGGTGGCTCCTGCCGTTCTGGAGGCCCAGCAGCACGCAGTGGTCGCTCTGGAGCGCTCGCTGGCCCCGGGCGGCCTGACACGAGAGCGACTCGAGTACGACGCCGCGCTCGCCGCACTGGCGCCCCTGGTGCGTTGGACGTTGCAGCCGACGATTCAGGGTTACTTCGTTTCGCGCGTGCACGACGAAGCCAGCGACGCTCGGGTGCGTGCGCTGGAGACGCTGGGACGCCTGATTTCCTTGGCTTCGACGCTCGATGCGGAGCGGACACGACTCTCGCTCCGGGCGGCCACGAGCAGCCAGGAGCAGGCCGTGATCGACGCACAGTCGAGCGCGCTGCTCGGGCTGTTGGAAGCGGCGATGCTGCTGCGCGCCAGTGCTCCGTTGGACGGTCGAGGCGATGGCGTGTGCGCCGACGTCACGGGGCTGCTCGATCCGCTCGACAGCGCGTTCGGCGCGTTGCTCGACGGAGCTCGTTCGTTCGGTGTGCCCGAGGGGTTCGTTCCGTTCGTGTACCGGGCCGGCGAGTCGGCCGGGAACAACTTCGAGCAAATGTTGGAGCTGTCGCGGACGGCTCGCGCGACGCAGGCCGGGCTCGAGGAGTCGTACCTGTCCTACCAGCGCGCGTACGAGTCGTCCGAACTCGCCCTGCTGCACGAAGGGCTGGAGCTGCAGGCCGGCTATCAGCTGCAGCTGGCACGAATCTGCGGCGATGCCTTCGTCGTCGAGGGAACGGAGCCGCCGGACTATGCCACGTGCGGCCGCGAAGACGCGGGCGAGCTGGGCGTTTTGCTGCTCCAGGTGAAGCAGGCCGACGAACGCTTGAAAGCCAGCGAAGCTCGCCTGCGCGGCTTCGTCGACAAGATCGGCATCGACCAACAGACGTTGATGAAGAGCCACGAGCTGCAGTCGTCGGCGCTCGACTTCGTGGATCGAGCGAACCGCACGATCAACTCGCTCACGCTCTCCGAGGGTATGCTCGATCTGGCCATCCAGGCGATTGAGATCGCTGCCAACTCCAGCCTGTTCAATGGCGGGGCGCCGGCCGCCATGGCTGCGGCCTCGATGATCGTCGGCATCGAGAAGCTGGGCATGACGGTGGCGAAGCAGGAGCTGGCGCAGGCCCAAGAGATGAGGCTCGCTCGCACCGATCTGCAGGTCCAGGTGCTGGAGGGCATGGCCAACATCAAGAAGCAGGTGATTGACGCTGGACAGCTGTCGCTCGAGATCAACCAGGACGCGCTGTTGAAGCAGGAGGCCGTGGCTCGGGCCAAGAACCTGCTCGACGACGCCAAACGAGTCGTTGGACTGATTCGCCGCTCCAACGCGGTCGCAGCGCGCGATCCAGCGCGCGATCCGACCTTCCGTTTGCTCCGCGATCAACGGGCCATGTCACTGATCGAGGCGCGAGCACGCACCCAGCGCCAACTGCTCTTGGTCGGTCGCGCGCTCGAGTACGAGGTGAACACGCCCCTGCCGGGGATGGACGAGGCCGTCCTGGCCGCGCGCAGCCACCTCGACAACGAGACACTCGCCGGCTGCTTCGACGATATCCACACCAGTCACCGCATCGCCTACGGCGCGCCGCAGCAGTACGTGAGCGACGTCTCGGTGCGCCGCATGCTGGGCATCACCGGCCCCCGCCGCGACGCAGTGACGGGTGAAGAACTCAGCGAAGGGGAGCAGTTCCGCGCCATCACCCAACGCAGTCAGGCCTTCGAGCCCGATGGTTCGCTTCTGCTCACCTTCGCCACGAACTTGGAGGCGGACAACGGGCTCTGGGCGGCCGACGTGTGCAGCGACCGAATCACCGGCGTGGCCGTTCAGCTGGTCGGAGACGGCTTGGGCGACGCCGAGGCGCAGGTGAACTTGGCGCTCAGCGGGGCTGCGCTGCTGCGCTCTTGCGGGTCCGACGAGACGCTGTCGTGGAGCCTGGGTGATGGCAGCGGGGCGAGCGAAGGGATCGCAGTGATCCAAGCCGGGGTGAACGACTTCGGGCGCGCCGCGCCCAATCACTCGCTCTACGGTCAGGCGGTCGCTCGAGCGACCTGGCGGCTCCGCATTCCGGCGGGCGTCACCGCGCCCACCAATGCCGACTTGGACCTGGCGGGCCTGGACGACGTGGTCCTGCGCATCGAGCACCAGGCCGTCCCACGGCGCTCGACGCCGCTCTTCGTCGATACGTCGTGTCTATTCAGCGGGAAGTGAGGAGAACGAACATGCGCATTGGACATCGGGTGATTGTTTGCCTGTTGGGGTTGTGCGGCGCGCTGGCTCCGCTCTCGGCTCGCGGCGCTCCGGCGACGCGGCTCAGCCTGCCGAATGGGCCGGGTTCGATCGAGGGGTTGGGGCGGCGTTTCCAGGCCGATGCGGCGAGCGGAAGCGCGAGCTACGGGATCGAGATCAGTGTCCCACCGTCCGCGGGCGGGCTCGCGCCGCATCTTTCGTTCGAATACGACTCGAGCGGAGGTGTCTCCGAGCTGGGACTCGGCTTCGCCTTGAGCGGCTTGCCGGTCATTCGCCGCAGCACGCGCGACGGCTACCCCCGCTTCGACTCGGGCGATCGGCTGGAGCTGAGCGGTCTGGGCCCCGTCAGCGAGCTGCTCCAGTTGACCAGCGGCTTTCTTCGCCCTCGACTCGAGACGGGCACGTTCGCGCGCGTCGAGCGCCTCGGCGGCGATCGTTTCGAGGTGCGGACGAAGGACGGGCTGATCCACCGCCTGGGAGGGGCCGGTTGCGTGGAGGGCGAAGGAGACCGGGTTGCGGCCTATCTGGTGTGTGAGCAGCTCGACCGGCGCGGGCATCGCGTGAGCTACCGTTGGTCCCACGAGGGCGGCCAGTCGGTGTTGGTCGGCGCCATCTGGAACGACTTCTCGGCCCAGGTGCGTCAAGAGCTGGAGCTCGAGTACGAGGAGCGCCCGGATCGTCACGAACTCTTCTCGTCCGGCATACGTCGCACCTACTGGCGACGCCTACGGAGCGTGTCGGTGCGCCTCGGAGGGGAGCTCGTGCGGCGCTACGAGCTTCGCTACGGCGAGGGCTCACCATCGCGCTTGCTCGGGGTGCGCTTGGTCGGCAGCGATGGTCGGACGGCCATGCCGGAGGTGACGTTCGCCTACACGGAGATCAGTCTGGCCGGAGCAGAGCAGGTAAAAAGCCTGACGGGTGGGCCGACGCGAGCGCCCGAAGGGGACGCGCGGTTGGTCGACCTGGACGGCGACGGCCTGTTGGATTTGCTCGTGGCCGAGGCCGGTCGCTACCGCACGTACGGCAACGAGCTGGGTGAGCGCTTCGGTGAGGCTCGAGAGTGGGCGGCCTCGGACACGCCTGCCGTGGGCCTGGGCACCCCCGGCGTCGATCTGGCCGACGTGAATGGCGACGGTGCGCTCGATCTGTTGGTGGGTAGCGGCGGAACGTCCTTCCGCGTGCTGCCGGGGCTCTCTGCAACGAGCTGGGCGCCTGCGGAGACGCTGACCGCGGCGCCCCCCATGGAGGTCGACGATCCCGACGTGCGCTGGGTCGATCTGGACGGTGACCGTCGAGTCGATCAGCTGCGCTCGGCCGACGATGGCCTCGCCGTTTCCTACAACCTGGGCGGCCGGAGCTTCGGCAAGGTGCGCGCGTTGGGTCGCGTCGACACCCACGAAGATCTTTCGTTCGCGAACCCGCGCGTCTCGCTGTGTGACGTCAACGGGGACGAGGTGCAGGACCTCTGCCTGCTGCGTTCGGGAGCCTTCCGCTATTACTTGGGGCGAGGCCGGGGCGCGTTCGAGGAAGCGAGGAGCGGGTCGGGCGTGCCTCAGTTCAGCGACAACGAGCGGTTCTCGTTGGTCGATCTGAACGGCGATGGTTGGGTCGACTTGGTGCGGGTCGGGGTGGATGCCGTCACCTACGCCTTGGCCGTGGGCGCCGGTGAGTTCGGCTCAGCGCATCGCTTGGAGGGAATGCCGCCTCGGGGGCCAGGGGTGAAGGTCGAGTTCGTCGATCTGAATGGCACCGGAACGCTCGACATCGTCTGGATTGATCCCAGCGCAGCGGCCACGGACGCCTGGCGCTACCTCGAGCTGTTTCCGTCCGGCCGCGCTGGACTGCTGCGCGAGATCGACAATGGCCTCGGCCAGCGTACGCGCATCCAGTACGAGGCGGCGATCCGGATCAGCGCTGGAACGCGGCAAGGTCGCATGAACCTGGCGCTCCCCGTGGTCGCGCGGACGAGCGTGACGAGTTCGCTCGAGGGCGATCCCGAGCAGGTCGTGGTCTACCGCTACGCCGGGGGCGCCTGGGATCCGCGCGAGCGGACCTTCGCTGGCTTTGCGCGCACGGTCGAGACGCAACAGGGCGACGAGTTCTCCGACTCGCTGGTGACGGAGACGGAGTTCGAGTTGGGTCTGGCAGCCGATGGGGTGGCCGAACGAGCGTTGCGCGGGCAGGCGCGCAACATCGAACGCCGCGACGGGGCGGGGCACCTGCTGACCCGGGAGCTACGCGAGTTCGGCTCGCGTGGGCAGGGCGAGACGGTGACCGGCGAGCCGTCGCTGTTTGCCTACGTCAGGAGCGTGCGCACCGAGCACTGGGAAGGGAGCAAGGCTCTGCGGGTCACGCTCTGGGAAGGTGAGCGGGATCGTTGGGGAAATGAAACCTCGGAGCGCGAGTGGGGCGAGGTCAAGGGGGCGAGTCCGGGGCCCGACGGCGACGAGACGTTCCGAACTCGAACCTTCGCGGTGAACACGCACGAGTGGCTGTTGGGCTTCCAGGCGAGTGAAGAGGTGACGAACGGCGCCGGCGAGCGGGTGGCCGCGACGCGCTCCTACTACGACGGTGAGCCATTCCGGGGACTGCCGCTCGCCGAGGTGGTGCGTGGTGAGCGAACGCGTCACGAGGCCTGGGTAGGTCCCGGAGACGAGTTCGAGCTCGTCGAGGCGCTGGCGTACGATCGGGACGGTCATCCCATCGAGGAGCAAGACGGCGCGGGTGGGGTTCGCCGCTGGACGTGGGACGAGGAGGACCACACGTCGCTTCGCTCGGAGGTGGTGGAGGTCGGTGATGGCATCGAGCTGCTCGAGTCGGTGGTGCCCGACCGCCGCCACGGAGGGCCGCTCTCGGCCGTCGCTCGGAGCGGAGCGAAGAGCCGCTTCGCCTACGACGCGCTGGGTCGCCTCACCACGATCTGGCGGCCTGGCGACGCGACCGAGGAGCCGACGGTGCGTCATCATTATGTGGCTTCGTCTCCGTTGTCCCGGGTGACGACCGAGAGGCGGGTCGGTGATTCGGCAGTGGCGGTCGAACTGGACGAGGCGTGGTTCGATGGTCTCGGGCGCAAGCGCGCCGCGTTGACCTGGGACGCAGGGCGCTGGTTGTTGGCGGGCGTCTCGGCCTGGGATGCGCGCGGGCAAGAGATCGTGGTTCGACGTCCGCACTACATCGAGCGCGACGCCGGCACCTTGCCCCCGCTGGGAGGACCGCTGCTGGGTCTCGTGCACTACCGCGATGCCCTGGGGCGCGTCGTGCGCACGCGGAGCGAGCTGGGGCGTGAGCGGCACATCGAGTTCTTGCCGCTCGAGGTTCGGCGCTGGGAGCCCGGGCAGGCGACTGCTGCCTCCGCGGGAGGGGCATCCGACGGAAGGCCCATCGTCGAGCGTCTCGACGGACAGGGGCGGCTGGTGGAGGTGGAGCGAGGGTTCGAAGGTCGCACCCTTTCGGCGGCGTTTGCCTGGGACGCCGAGGACCGTCTGAGACTGCGTCGCGACCCCGAGGGTCATGTGTCGCGCTACGAGTACGACGGGCGAGGACGCCGGACCGTGGTCGAAGATCCGGACGCAGGGCGTCACGAGTTTCGCTACGACTCTCGTGGCTTGCTCGTGGAGCGTCGCGAGCCGACGGGGCTCCGAGGTCTGTTCGAGTACGACCGAGCGGGGCGCAAGCTGCAGGAGGACTGGGACGCGGATGGCGTGCCCGAGGTGTCCTTCTGGTGGGACCGCAGCCCAGGTGAAGCCACGCAGCCGGAGCTGCTGGGCCAACTGGCGCGGATCGAGGAGCCGAGCGGCGTTCGTTCGTTCGTCTACGACTCGAGGGGCAACGAGCTCTCGACGACCTTCGATCTCGGGGGCAAGAGCTACACGATCTCGCGTCGATTCGACAATCTCGATCGGGAGAATCTCCATGTCTACTCGGACGGCTCGTCGGTTCGACTGGTGCGCAATGGGCGAGGGCAGCTGGTCGGCCATGGGAAAGCGACCGAGTTCGATTTCGACGGTGACGGGCGCCAGGTGGAGCGCCGCTTCGACACGGGTGTGAAGCAGCGCTTCGGCTACGACGGCGAGCGGCGCTTGGTGGGTATGGTGGTGGAGGACAGCGAGCAGCGGATCCTCGAGCGTTTGCGTTGGACCTTCGACGAAGCGGGCAACGTGACCGAGCGAGGCGACGAGCGCGCGAAGCTCGGCGCGACGGACGATCGTTCGGAGCGCTACGAGTACGACGAGCTGCGTCGGTTGCGGCGGGTCGTTGGTGCCTGGGGTGAAGTCTCGTACGAGTACTCGGCGACTGGAAACCTGCTCGAGCGCAAGAGCGACCGCGCCGAATTGGCGCTCTCCGGAGTCAGCTACGATTCCAGGCGACCTCACGCACCGAGCCGAATCGGGGCGCGTGAGCTGTCCTATGATCTCGCGGGGCGACTGCTGGACGACGGTGAGCGGACCTACGAATGGGACGCCGGCGGACGAGTGGCGGCAGTGGAGGGGCGAACGGGGACTCGCGTGGAGAACCTGCACGACGCCGAGGGGGAACGGCGCATCCGCGTCGAGGAGCTTCCCGGTGGCGGTCGCAGCACTCGGCTGTTCTTGGACGACTGGGAGGAGATCCACGATGGCCAATCGGTGCGCTATCTCGTGCAGGATGGGCAGCGCATCGTTCGGCTCGCGCCCGAGAATGGCAGCGTGGGGCGGCCCGGGGGCCACGGAGTCCCGTGGTCGAGTGATGGCGCTCCACGCTCCGGAGCGAGCCTGGTTCGCTGGGACCTAGCCGTTGGAGCGGCGGTGTTTCTGCTGGGCCTGGTGCATTGGCTGGGCGCTGTGCATTGGCTCGGCGCCGCGCGTTGGCTGGGCGCTGCACGGCGACGCCGCGAGCACACGAGGTGGCGCACACCGGCACTGTCGCTGACGGCGCGCGCCTTCGGCTTGAGCTTGGGTCTCTTGGCTCTGTCCTGCCAGAGCGCTGAGGCTCCGGACGAAGGCACCGTCCTGCATCTCGGCGTGGACGACACACTGCTCTTCTACGATCCGCTCGGTACCTTGCTGACGGAGGCGGACGGGCTGGGGCGTCGTTCCGCGACCGTCTCCGTGGAGCCGTTCGGTGTGGCACGGAGCGACGAGTCGCTGGAGACGCGGCGCTTCACCGGTGCCGAGCGCGACGCGAGCGGCTTGGATCGCATGGGCGAGCGTTTCTACGTCCCGGAGTTGCAGCTCTGGTCCGCGCCCGATCCCCTGGCGCTGGAAGAGCCGGAGCGCCTGGTCGGTGCCGAGTTCGCTGCGGCAAACCCCTACGCGTACGCCAACCTGTCGCCCGCTGTAGCGGTCGATCGCGACGGACGGTTCTGGCACATCGTTGCCGGCGCGGCGAGCGGTGCGCTCTGGGGTGCAGCCGTGGAGGTGGGCAAACAGTTCGTGCGCAATGGTCGCATCGACGACTGGGGTCACGTGGGCCGTTCGGCCCTTGGCGGAGCTGCGGCAGGGGGAATCATCGCGGCGATGCCGACCATCGCCGTACTCGGGCCTCGCGGCTCCAAGGGAGTGGCCCACGTCATTGGCGGTCTGGCCGAACGGGGCATCATCAGCAAGGGCGAGGACTTCGGCGATTGGAAGGACGCTGCCATCGACTTCGTCGAGGGGTACCTCGATGGTGGCGTCTCTGGCTCGAAGAAGACCGGTGGCAGTTCGAAGGGCGGCTCGAAAGGCAGCTCGAAAGGCGGCGGCTCGAAGGGCGGCTCGAAGGGCGGCGGCGCGAAGGGCGGTTCGAAGGGCGGCGGCGCGAAGGGCGGCAGGCATGGTCCTCCTCCTCGCGACCCACCTGGCACCAGTCCACCGCGAGCGGGCTCCGATCAACCTAGCGCTGGGCTGACGAATTCGAGTGGAGGCGTACGCCCCACCTAGGCCGAGTGAGAATGTGACCCAGCTGGGGCCCCGACCGGGCGCCAGCTGCGGCGCCTCGATTGGAGCCGCTCAATTGGGGCGCTCTCTGCTGGGGTGCCTCGCCTCGAACGGTCGAAACGAAACGGATGCAAGCTCGGCGCGACGCGCGTAATCTGAATGCGTATGTCGGAGAGCTGGGGAGCTTCGACCGGGGGTGGTCGGTCAGCAGGCCATGGGTCGGCGCGCAGGCGCGTCCGCGCCGACGGTGTGCTGGTTGTTCGCGTGCTGGCTGCTCGCGCGCGTGTGGTGTGCGCAGTGGCTGCTCGCGCACGTGTGGCGTGCGCAGTGGCTGCTCGCGCACGTGTGGCGTGCGCAGTGGCTGCTTGCGCCGTGGCAGCGTGCACGCCCGTAGCGCGCCCCGTGCCGGGGAGTCCTCAGATCGTTCAGGCCGAACCTCCTCCCACGCGTCAGCCTTCGAGCACCGTCGAGATCCACGCCGACGAGACCGAGCTGGCCAAGCCGAGCGCTGGCAAGGCGGGTGCCGACAAGCACACCGCCGACAAGCCCGCTGCAGCGGGTGCCAGCACGACCGGCTCGCGCGACTGCGCGGGCGCCCAGCGGAGCGACGAAATCTTCTTCGCCGAGTACCCGAAGAATCAGGACATCGTTCAGCTCAACGCCCGCCTCGACGAGCGAGATCCGATCTGGTCGACCGTTGCGGCCGCGCTGGTCCTCAACGCGCTCGGCGGCGCCGGTGAGTCGGTGGAGTCCTTGGCCATCGAGTACATGGATGCCCGAGGCGAGGCGACCACCGACAACCCGAGTCGAGCTCGAGTCGTGGCAGTCACGACGCCCCGGTTCGACGAGTCGGTTGCGCACGTGCGCTACACGTTCGTGCTCGTGGCGACGCCCGAGGAGAGTACGACCCCACGCTGGCGCTACGCGTCGCTGCGCGCCGAGTACCTGTGCCGCCCGGGCCGAGGTGCCCAGAGCTATTCCAACGACCTCTGCAGGTAGCTGGCGCCCTCGGTTTCACACCGATGGGGGCGCAACGCGCTGCGGCGCTCTAGAACAAGGAGCGCTGCAGCGCCCTGGAAAGGCAGCGCCGCAGCGACCGAGACGAGAGGCCCCTGAAAAGGACCTCGAAGGGCTCAGAGCACGAAGGCTGCCGCGACCAGCGCGACAATCACCACCACGCCGATCACCAGGAACAGGACGGCGTTGCTCTTCTGCGGCACGCCAGGCACGTTCGACGACCGGAAGACAGGTGCGCGCAGATCGTCGGGCGCATTGGACGGACGATCTGCCATCTGCTTGGCATAGCTGGCAGCGATCGAACTCGCGCCCTGAATGGGCATCGCGTCTTCGGTCGGCTGTGAACCGAGGCGCTCGCGTGCCGCTTGCTCGTCTTCGGCGCTCAGACCGAAGAACGGGCTGGTCCCGACGACGGTGCCACCGAAAGCGTTGACCTCTTCGTTCGCCGGAGCCGGCGGACGCTGGGAATCGAGCTTCTGACGAAGCTCGGCGACATCCTCGGGCGCCATGCCGACCATCGTCCCCTTCAGTTGGGACGGGACGGGCGTGGTCGACGGGATCGCAGCGGTCGGCGCGACGGGAGCTTCCACCGGAGGCTGGGACGCGGTCGAGAAGTCGGGCGGAGCCACGCCGAGCATGGTGCCCTTCATGGCCAACGAAGCTGCCTTGGCGGCCGGAGCGGCTGCCGTCGTAGCGGGAGGGGCCGAAGCGCCGGCGGCCAGCGCGTCGCGCTGTTCCTGCAGGGCTTTTGCCATGTCCGCGATGCTAGGGGGCGCCACGCCGATCATCGTCCCCTTCAACTTGGAAGGGGTCGCGGCGGACGGAACCGGGGCGCTCTGAGGGAGGGCGCTCGCTGGCTGTGCGCTGGCAGGAGGTACGGAGGAGGTGGAGGCGTTCGGTGCCGGTGCCGCGCTTTTGGCGGCTTCCTGCATTTGACGTCGCAACTCTTCCATCCCAGGCGGGGCTAGTCCCACCATGGTGCCCTTCATCGACAGCGCCGGCTTCGCGGTAGCAGGTGCCGCGGTAGCAGGTCCCGCCGAAGCGGCCGGAGCTTGCGCAGCGCTCGGCTGGCCAACACTGGGCTGGCCAGTAGGCGCGCCTGGAGGCTTCGAATCGGCGAAGGGGCTCGCCTGGAGCATCATGGTGCCCTTGAATTTGGGCGCTGCAGTTTTCTTACTGGACTGGAGATCGAAGCCGCACTGAGAACACTTCTCGACGACGTCTTCGTTCTTGGTCCCGCAGTTCGGGCAAAACACTCGGCTGGATCCTCCCGCGCCCAGAGCTGGGCGGGCCCAGCCTACACACCCCCGGCCCAGAGAAACAAGGTGGCAGGGACCTCACCGTCCGCGACCAGCCCGTGGCGGGACCGGGGCGGGGAGGCGACCGGGCCGGTTCGGCGAACTGCCCGCGAACACACGACAATGGGGTCATCGGCGGGTGCTTGGCCGCCCGACCCCTGAACCCTTGACACCCCGAGCGGCCGATCACTACCGTCCCCAGCGCCCGCCGCCCCGGGTCAGGCAATTTTTGCCGCACGGAGGGCGCGGTCCTCAATCTGGAACTAGCTCTGGAACTAGCATGGCATTCGCCCTGAGCGCCGAGCACGAGACGAAGCTCGCCGAGATTCTCGCGCGCTACCCCAACAAGATGGCTGCCTGCATCCCGACACTGCACCTGTGTCAGGAGGCAAACGAGAACTGGGTCAACGATGACGTGATCCAGTTCGTGGCAGCTCGCCTGGAACTGAGCACCGCCCACGTGAAGGGTGTCGCCACGTTCTACCACCTTTTCAACCACCAGAAGCCGGGCAAGCACCAGCTTTGGGTCTGTCACACGCTGTCCTGTGCGTTGCGTGGCGGCGAGCGCCTGGTCTCGCATTGCGAGAAGCGCCTCGGCATCCACGTCGGCGAGACGACCCCTGACGGCAAGCTCACGCTGCGCACGGCGGAATGCCTGGCGTCCTGCGGGACTGCGCCGATGGTCCAGGTCGACAAGACCTACCACGAGAACCTGTCCACCGAGGACCTCGACAAAATTCTGGATGGCCTGCTGGCCGACTGATTGTGCACCGAGAAGGCCGGCGCCATGGGCGTGTCGGGCCGAACGAGAGGGCTCGACCCCATGCTGAAACGCACATCCTACCTTTCCCATAGTTACGACAAGCCCGACGGCTACACGCTCGCCTCCTACGAGGCTGCGGGCGGCTACAAGAGCGCGAAGTCCGTCTTCGCCGTCATGCCTCGTGACAAGATCATCGAAGAGGTGAAGGCCGCTCACGTCCGCGGACGCGGCGGAGCCGGTTTCGACTGCGGCACGAAGTGGAGCTTCATGCCGAAGGAGAGCCAGAAGCCTTGCTATCTCGTGGTCAACGCCGACGAAGGCGAGCCCGGCACGTTCAAGGACCGCACCATCATGGAGCGGAACCCCCACGCGCTGATCGAGGGCTGCATCATCGGCGCCTACGCCATCGGGGCCCACGCCGCCTACATCTACGTGCGCGACGAGCTGCACTTGTCGAAGGAGCGCCTGTGGGGCGCCATCGCCGAGGCCAAGCAGAAGGGCTACCTGGGCAAGAACCCCTTCGGTCGCAACTGGGAGATGGAGGTCTACGTCCACACCGGCGCAGGCGCCTACATCTGCGGCGAGGAGACGGCTCTGCTCAACTCGCTCGAGGGTCGCCGCGGTGAGCCGCGGCTGAAGCCGCCGTTCCCCGCCCAGGTCGGTGCATTCGGCTGTCCCACCACGGTGAACAACGTGGAGACGATCGCCATCGTCCCCACCATCTTCCAGGTCGGCGGCGACACCTTCAGCAAGCTGTCCGAGCTGCACCCCTGGAACGACGGCGGCTCGCGCCTGTTCGGCGTCAGCGGTCACGTCAAGAACCCGGGCGTCTACGAGTGCGCCGTGGGCCTGACGCTGCGTGAGCTGATCTACGATCTGGGTGGCGGCATCCTCGGTGACGCCAAGCTGATGGCCGTGATCCCCGGCGGCTCGTCCTGCCCCGTCCACCTGGCCGACGAGATCGTCGACGTCCCCAACAACGACAAGTTCGCGCCCTACAACGGCAAGAGCTTCCTCGACCTGCCGCTCGGCGTGGACACCTTCCGCGGCTTCGGCTCGATGCTCGGCACCTGCTGCGCCATCGTGATGAGCGACCGCACCGATCCGGTGCTGGCGCTTTCCAACGTGATGCGTTTCTACCGTCACGAGTCGTGCGGTCAGTGCACCCCGTGCCGCGAGGGCTGCGGTTGGGTGGAGCGAATCTTGGACAAGATCGTGGCGGGCGAAGGCAGCGTCCACGAGCTGGACCAGCTGCACGAGATCGCCTCGAACATCACCGGCAACACCATCTGCGCCTTCGGTGACGGCGCGGCGACCCCGGCGCTGACGTTCGTGCGCAAGTTCCGCCCGCAGCTGCTCGACTACATCCAGAACGGCGGCCGCGGCCAGACAGGGACTCTCGAAGTATGAGCGCAGGTATCCTGTTGTTCGTGGTGTGTGCGGCGATCTGCTTGTTCGGAGCGCTCGTCACCATCCTGGCAAAGAACCCGATTCGCAGTGCCATGGGGCTCCTGGCGACGATCGTCGGTATCGCTGGCCTGTTCCTGCGCCTGAACGCGCAGTTCCTGGCCGCCATGCAGATCCTCGTCTACGCGGGCGCCATCGTCATTCTGTTCGTGTTCGTGATCATGCTGCTCGGCCCCGACGCCGGCACCAGCGAGAGTCACGGCACGGCATCGCGCTTCTCCCGGGCGCTCTCCGGCGGCCTGCTGGGCCTCTTGGGCCTGGGCACGTTGGTGCTGCTCGGTCAGGGCACGCGCCACGCCTTCGCGGTCGTCGGCAAGGACCACGGTTCGGTCGAGGCGGTCGGCAAGCGTCTGTTCGTGGACTCGTTGGTCCCGTTCGAGCTGGCCACGGCCCTGTTGATCGTGGCCGCCATCGGCGCGCTGGCCGTCGCTCGCACGGCGCCCAGCAGCAAGAAGAAGCAGGTCAAGCCGCTCGAGAATCCCACCCTGCGCATGTTCCACGGCCCGTTGGTGGCGCGGGACTCCGAGCAGCCCCTGACCGGCGAAACGCTGGCCGAACGCGCGCAGAAGGAGAGCGGCGTATGAACTTCGACATCGTGATCGAGAACTACGTCCTGCTCGGCGGCCTCATCTTCACCATCGGCTGCGTCGGCTTCCTGATCCGTCGCAACATCCTGGTTCAGCTGATGAGCATCGAGCTGATGCTCAACAGCGTGAACCTGACGCTGGTGGCCTTCAATCGTCTGCATACCAGCGACATGAACGGCCAGGCCTTTGCCTTCTTCATCATCGCGGTGGCTGCGGCAGAAGTCGCCGTCGGTCTCGCTATCGTCCTCCAGTTCTATCGGCTCCGCGGCACCGTCAACTCCGACGAGGCCACTAGCCTTCGCCAGTGACGCAAACCCTAGATGGAACAGCTCACGAAGATTTTTCCCGCGGATGACTTCGCCCTCTTGGGCGTCATCCTGGCGCTGCCCCTGCTCGGCGCGCTCGGCAATGGTTTGTTCGGCAAGCGCCTGGGCAAGCAAGCCGTCACGCTGATTGCGCTGTCGGCGCTCGGTCTGGCCTTCGTGGCCGCCGTGACCCAGTTCTGCCTGCTGAGTTCGGCGCAGTCCGCGCTGAACCCGGTGGTCGAGCACGGGCACGAGGCAGCCGAGCACGTCGTCGGTCAGGCCGCTCGCTTCAAGTGGATCGCCTGGCAATGGCTGGAGATGGGTGGGGTGGGCCAGGGGCTCAGCTTCCGCACTCTCTCGCTCGACGTGGCCTTCTCGGTCGATGCCCTGAACGGCACGATGTGCCTGATCATCACCGGTATCGGCTTCCTCATTCACCTGTACTCGTCGAAGTACATGGAGGAGGACCCGGGCTACTACCGCTTCTTCGCCTACCTGAACCTGTTCATCTTCTCGATGCTGGTTCTGGTGCTGGGTGACAGCCTCCCCATCCTGTTCGTGGGCTGGGAGGGCGTGGGCCTCTGCTCCTATCTGCTGATTGGCTTCTGGTTCAAGGAGGACGCCAACGCGGCCGCCGGCAAGAAGGCCTTCATCACCAACCGCATCGGTGACTTCGGTCTGCTGGTGGCCATGGGTCTGCTCGCCTACTACGTGGGCGCGCTGGACTGGGCCGGCATCGGAGCCGGACAGCACAACCTGCTGCAGCCGGTGAAGATCTGGCCGGTGGGCAGCGACGTACCGGTCGCCTCCCTGCTGCCGGACGCCTGGGCTGCCGAGGTGAACGCACCTCGCTACGTGAACGCCGCCACCCTGGTCGGCCTCGCGCTGTTCCTGGGCTGCGCAGGCAAGAGCGCGCAGATCCCCCTCTACGTCTGGCTGCCGGACGCCATGGCTGGCCCGACGCCGGTCTCGGCGCTCATCCACGCCGCCACCATGGTGACCGCGGGCGTTTACCTCGTCTGCCGCATGTCGGGCGTCTTCCTGCTCAGCCCCATGGCGATGTTCGTCGTGGCGCTGATCGGCGCGCTCACCGCGCTGTTCGCGGCCACCATCGCCTTCGTCCAGAACGACATCAAGAAGGTGCTGGCCTACTCCACGGTCAGCCAGCTGGGCTTCATGTTCCTGGGTGTGGGCGTCGGCGCCTTCGTGGCGGGCTTCTTCCACGTCATGACGCACGCCTTCTTCAAGGCCTGCATGTTCCTCGGGGCGGGCTCGGTCATCCACGCCATGCACGCGCGTATCCACGGGACGGAAGCGTCCCAGGACATGCGCAACATGGGCGGGATGCGGAAGTTCATGCCGGTGACGTTCGGCACCTTCGCGGTGGCCTGGGCGGCAATCGTGGGCTTCCCGCTCACCTCGGGCTTCTTCTCCAAGGACGAGATCCTGCTCAAGGCCAAGACCTCGCTGGTCACCGGCCCTGCGGAGATCCTCAGCCCCAGTGGCCGCATCGCCGTCGACAACTTCGTCTGGGAACCGTGGATG
>DATIDO010000411.1:0-8776 GCA_035456245.1 Polyangiaceae bacterium | reverse complement strand
TCGGCCAAGCCGTGGTCTTCCGGCCGTGGCTACTGGCGGGAGCTGCGGGACCGCATCGCCAGCGGGCACATGGTGCCGCTGGAAGCCGTGGACCTCACCACGCTGGAGAGCTTCGATGCCGCCATGATCCATGGCGAGCAGAACCTCACCAACCGCTCCGAGTTCTACACCATGCTCGATGTCTACGACGCGCGACAGAAGCGGGTCACCCCGCTCCCGCTCTGACGTTCGCCCCCCGAGCCCGCTACCCGAGCCCGCTACCCGGTCCCACCATGAACGAATCCCCTGCAGAGAGGCTCCGTCGGCGCAACGCCATGCGCGAAAGTGCCCTGGAGGCAGCGGCCAGTTTGGGCGCGTTGCGCGAGCCCGCCCGCCCCACGACCAGTCAGCGCCGCCGCCGTGGCCTGGCGCTCGAACAGGGGCTGTTGCTCTCGCTGGCCGAGCAGGACGGCGTGTGGCGGCTGCGCGAGGCCAGCGCGGCTGGCGCAGCGGGCTCAGCCGACGGCGGTGGGTTGGGGCGCGCGCGGACGTTGCGAGCGGGGCGCCGCGCCGAACGTCGGGCGGGCGATGCCGAGGGGCTCGACACGAGCGAGCTGATCCCGCTCGAAAGGCTGGCCCCCGATCGCCTGCGCGGCGCGTTGATCTCGGTCGATGGCAAGCTGACTCCGCACCAGGGGCTGCGCCCCTTCATCGCGGCGTCGCGCTCGTTCGGCCAGCCCATGGCGCGGGCCCCCCAGGTGCCCGCGGGCGGACGGGTGCTCTTGCTGGTGCACGGCACGTTCAGCCGCGGCGAGGCCTTCCTCGAAGGGCTCGGGCGCGCGCCCAATGGGCAGGACTTCTTCGAGCTGTTGGGGAAGCGATACGATGCGATCTACTCGTTCGATCACCCGACGCTGACGGTCGATCCGGCCTTCAACGCGCGCGAGCTGTCGCTGGCTCTGGCCGACTGCAACGCCCCCGTGGACGTCGTTTGCCACAGCCGTGGTGGCCTGGTGACGCGCTGGTGGGCCGAGGCGATGGACAAGGGCAGCGCGCGTCCGGACCGGATGGTGTTCGTGGGCTCGCCGCTCGCCGGTACGGGCCTGGCCGCCGCGCCCAACATCGGCAGGACCCTCGATCTGCTGGCAAACTTCGCCGCCGGACTCGGCTTCGTCGGGGCAGGCGTGCCGTTCTTGCAGACTGCCGTGGGGCTATTCCAAGCCTTTGCGTCGGTCGGCCGCCTGGTGGGACGCACACCGATCCCCGATGCGTTGGTGGGGCTGGTGCCGGGCCTGCGAGCCATGTCGCGGGGCAGCAACAACAGCGAACTGGAGTTGCTGCGCAGTGGCGCGGGCGATCCCGGCACGCGGCGCTTTTTCATTCGCTCCAACTTCGAGTCGGAAGAAGTGGGCTGGCAGTTCTGGAAAGTCTTCCGCAACCCGCTGCAACGGCTGGGTGACGCCGCCACCGACGTCATCTTCGACGGCCCCAACGATCTGGTGGTCGACACCTCCTCGATGACTGACTGGGCCGGCGCGGCTCACCGCGTGCCGCTATCGAATCTCTACGATTTCAAGACCGGCAGCACCGTGCACCACACGAACTACTTCGAGCAGAAGGAGACGGTGGAGCACCTGGTTCGATGGCTGGGTAACTGAGCTGGCGAGCTGAGCTTGCCAGGTGGGCTGGCCTGCTGGACTGGGCTGCTGGGGTGGGCGCGGGTGATGGCTCGGTCGAGCCCCCACGGTGGTGATGGACCGGGGCCCGGGAAGTAGGTCAGTGAAGTAGGGCCATGTGTGCGAAACGGAAGCGAAATACCCGCTACCCGCTCGCGCTGGACGTGGTACGCATTTGCCGTGACTCTGCAAAAGCCGCTTCATCAAGTCGTGGTCACGGTCCTCGGTTCGGGGACGATGGGAGCAGGGATCGCGGCGCTCGTCGCCGCCACCGGCGCCAAGACGTATTTGCTCGATATCGTGCCGCCCGGTCTGCCCGCCGGTGCTCCGCGCTCGGCACGTTCGGGTCTCGCGCAGAACGCGCTGAAGGCGCTGTCGAAGAGCAAGCCGCCGGCGCTGATGAGTCAGTCCGTGCTCGAGCGGCTGATCCCCGGCAACTTCGAAGACGATCTCGCGCGCGCCGTCGGCGAGAGCGATCTGGTGATCGAGGCCGTCGTCGAGCGCCTCGACGTGAAGCAGGGGCTTTTTCAGAAGGTCGCCGCAGCTGCGCGCCCCGACACGATCTTGGCATCGAACACTTCGGGCATCCCCATCACGGCCATCGCCAGCGCCTTGCCGGAGTCGGCGCGGGGTCACTTCGTGGGCCTGCATTTCTTCAATCCGCCGCGTTGGATGCACCTGCTCGAGGTGATTCCGGGCGCCGAGACGCGTCCCGAGGTAGCGCGGGAAGCGGCCGATTTCTGCGATCGGGCGCTGGGCAAAGGCATCGTGCCTTGCCGGGACACACCGAACTTCATCGGCAACCGCGTGGGCATCGTCGAGATGCTGCTCACCTTCCGCGCGACCGAGGAAGGCGGTTACACCGTCGAAGAGGTCGATCTCCTGAACGGACAACTCACCGGCCGCCCTGCCACGGGCAGCTTCCGCCTGGGTGATCTGGTGGGGCTCGACGTGGTGGGCCACGTCGTCCGCAATCTGGAAGAGAACCTGAGCGGCGATCCTGCGTCGCCCCAGTACGATCCGCTGCACCAGCTCTTCCGAGTGCCGGAGGTCGTGCAAAAGCTGGTTGCCAGCAAGCGCCTCGGCGACAAGACGGGCGCCGGCTTCTACCAAAAGACCCGCGGTCCGGGCGGGAAGAGCCAGATCGCCTCGCTCGAGCTGACGACGCTCGAGTACCGCGAGCAGCGCGCACCGGACTTTCCCGAGCTCGCGCCGCTGGCCAAGCTGGCCACCGCCGAGCGCCTGGCCCGAGTCATCGAGCTGCCTGGGAGGGCCGGCGACTTCTTGCGCCGGGTGCTCCTGCCTCTCTTCGACTACTCGGCGCGCTTGACCGGGACCATCTCGGAGACGCCGCAACAGATCGACGACGCCATGCGCTGGGGTTACGGCTGGGAGCTGGGCCCCTTCGAGATGGTGGACGCCATCGGTGTGGCTCGGGTGGTCGAGCTGCTGCGTGCTGCGGGCCAGGAGCCGGCACCGGCGCTCGTGGCACTGGCGGCCCTCGGAGCCGAAGGCCGCTTCTACGCCGGCGGCGCGTCGACACCGACGGTCTGGGTGCCGGGGCGTGGCGCGGTTGCCAAGGTCCAGCCCGAGGGCGCGATCTTCCTCGATCAGCTGCGAGAGGGCGCGACGCTGGAGCAAAACCCGAGCGCCTCGCTCATCGATCTCGGTGACGGCATCGCCTGTCTCGAGTTCCATTCGAAGGCCAACGTGCTCGACGCCGGGGTGATGGACCTCGTCCGCCGCGCGCCTGCTCTGCTGGTCGAGCGGGGTTTCCGCGGCCTGGTCCTCGGCAACCAAGCGGCGCACTTCTGTCGCGGCGCCAACCTGGTCCACATCGCCGGTCTGATTCAGAAGAAGGACTGGGCGGGCGTCGAGGCCGCGGTGAAGGAGCTGCAGGACTCGTTCATGGGTCTGCGCCACGGGCCGATCCCGGTAGTGGCCGCGCCCATCGGGCAGACCCTGGGCGGCGGGACGGAGGCCATGCTGCATTGCGCCGAGGTGCAGGCAGGGGCCGATCTGTTCCAGGGCCTGGTCGAGGTGGGCGTGGGCGTGCTGCCTGCCGGCGGTGGCCTCAAAGAGATCGCGCGTCGGGCCTCGGTCTGGGCGGCGCAGGCGCCCGAGGGCGATCCCTATTCGTGGGTGCGCCGGGGCTTCGAGACGGTGGTGATGGCCAAGGTATCCGGGTCGGCGCTCGAGGCGAGAGAGAACGGCTTTTTGGCGGCCACCGACGGCATCACCTTCCACAAGTCCCGGGTGCTGGCGGAGGCCAAGAAGCGCGCCTTGGGCCTGGCCGTGCGCGGCTGGGTCCCGCCCGATCCCAACGAGCCCATCCGCGTCATCGGTGAGCGCGGCGCGGCCAACCTGATGATGGGCGTGGAGCTGTTCGGGTGGGGTGGCTACGCCTCACCGCACGATCAGCTGATCGCGCGCAAGGTCGTCCATGTGCTTTCCGGTGGTCGTGGGCCCCACGATCGGCCTGTCACCGCCCAGCATTTGCTGGATTTGGAGCGCGAGGCCTTCGTCTCGCTGTGCGGCGAGGAGAAGAGCGCGGCGCGCATCGAGTTCATGCTGAAGAACAAGAAGCCGCTGCGAAACTGAGGCGTCTCCCCCCTGACGAATCGACAGTTCGAACCCAGATTGAAAGCACCCACCATGGCCGAAATCCGCAACGTGGTCCTCGTCGCTTCCCGTCGTTCCGCCGTGGGCAAGGCCCCACGCGGCGCCCTGCGCTCGACCCGCCCCGACGACTTCGCGGCTCAGGTTCTGCGCAAGACTCTCGATGACGCCCGGGTGCCGCTCGAGCTGGTCGACGATGTCCTGGTCGGCTGCGCCATGCCCGAAGCCGAGCAGGGGCTCAACGTGGCCCGCAACGTCGTGCTTCACGCGGGGCTGCCCGACACCGTCTCGGGGGCGACCATCAACCGCTACTGCGCCTCGGGGCTGCAGAGCATCGCCATGGTGGCCGAGCGTATCGCCGTGGGCGCGATCGACGTGGGCGTGGCAGGCGGGCTCGAGTCGATGAGCGCCGTCCCCATGGGCGGCAACGTGACGCGCATGAACCCGGCCATCGTCGCCAAGCGCCCCGAGATCTACATGAACATGGGGCTCACGGCCGAGAACGTGGCCCGCCGCTTCGAGGTGTCGCGCGCCGATCAGGACGCGTTTGCGCTGGAGAGCCACCGCCGCGCGCTGGCGGCCCAGGCGGCCGGGCGCTTCGACGCCGAGATCGTCCCGGTGACGACCCACGAAGGGATCGAGTTCCGAGTGGACGAGGGGCCTCGTGCCGACACGGCCATCGAAGCGCTGGCCAAGCTGCCCGCCGTTTTCGCGGCTCAGGGGAGCGTCACCGCTGGCAACTCGTCGCAGACCAGCGACGGCGCGGCCTTCACCGTGCTGATGAGCGAGGAAAAGGCACGCGAGCTCGGCCTCCGGCCCATCGCTCGCTACGTCTCGTTCGCGGTAGCCGGTGTTGCGCCGGAGATCATGGGCATCGGGCCGATCGAGGCCATTCCCAAGGCGCTCCGTTTGGCAGGGCTGCGGCTCGAAGATCTCGACGTGATCGAGCTGAACGAGGCGTTTGCCTCGCAGGCCCTGGCCGTGGTGCGAAAGCTCGGGCTCGATCCGGCCAAGGTCAACCCGAACGGTGGCGCCATCGCGCTCGGGCACCCGCTCGGCTGTACCGGCGCCAAGCTGACGGCGACGGCGCTGCACGAGCTGGAGCGCATTCAGGGGCGCTACGCTCTCGTGTCGATGTGCATCGGCGGCGGCATGGGCGCGGCGGGCATCTTCGAGCGCTGCTGAACGAGGCCGTCGAGTGCGGCCGCGGTCGGGAGCCTGCTCAGCTCAGACGGCCGCGCCGAGCCAGGCTTCTCGCTCGGCGCGCACCGAGTCATCGGCGTGTTCGGCTTGGGCGTCGAGCGCTGCGCGCGCCTCTTCGAGGCTGAAGTCGACGGCCAGGCGCCCGAGCGCCCAGGCTGCGTGGCTGCGCGCCAGCTCGATGGGGTGCTCCTCCACGGCTCGACGGAGCAGCGCCACGGCGCGGGGATCACCGGAGTTACCCAGCGCGATGGCGGCGTTGCGGGCCAGTTGGGCGCGATGGGTTCGCTTCAGGGCGCTGCCGCGGACCAAGCTGCGGTAGCGGGCCGAGCCGAGGAAAAGCAGCGCCTCCAGCTCGGGGAGGTCGAGCGATTCGCGAGGCGCGAACTCGGGATCGTTGGGCTTCTTGTGGGCGGTGCGGTTGTACGGGCAGACGCTCTGGCACTCGTCACAGCCGAAGACCCGGGGCCCCACGCCGGAGCGCAGCTCGCGCGGGATGTCACCGCTCAGCTCGATGGTGAGGTAGGAGACGCATCGGCGCGCATCGAGCTGGTAGGCGTCGGGGAAGGCTTGGGTGGGGCAGGCGTCCAAGCACAGCCGGCAGCGCCCGCAGCCATCGAACGGCGCGGCGATCGGCGGAGGCTCGAGGTCCGCGTCGATCAGCAGCTCGCCGAGAACGAAATAGCTGCCCTGGCCGGGCGCGATGACCATCGTGTTCTTGGCAACGAAGCCGAGGCCGGCGCGCACTGCCAGCGCGCGCTCGAGGAGCGGAGCGGTGTCCACGCAGGCCCGCGCCAGCACGGGGCGCCCCTGCAGATCGGCGATGGCATCGGCCAGCAAGAGCAGGCGATCTTTGAGGACGTGGTGGTAGTCGTTGCCGCGCGCGTAGGCGGCGACCACGCCGCGCAGGCGCTCGTCCGTTCCGGCGGCGTTCTCGGGAGTGCCGGCCGCAGAGGCAGCAGCCGAGCCGGTGGATGAACCGGGCGGGTAGGCGAGGGCCGCGACGATGACGGCGCGCGCTTCGGGCAGGATGGCTCGGGGCGTGACGCGAGGGCTGTCCGTCGCCGTACCCCCGTCCAGCAGGTAATCCATGATCCCGGCTTGGCCCGACTGGAGCCAGGCCAACAGTGGACCACGTTGGGCGTCGAGTGGCTCGGCGTCGGTCAGCCCGATCAGCGGCAGGCCCAGCTCGCGCGCGATGGAGTCGAGGCGCTCCCGCGGAATCGGGATGCCGATCTGCGGGTAGCGCCCCGTTGGATGATGAAGCTTCACGCCATCCGCGCGGTCGTCACGAGGAGCGGCGCGCGGACGGGCGACCACGAGCGAATTTCCAGCTTCGCTCAGGGGCTCGTGATCTCGGCCTCGAGCCGATCGAGCTCGGCCTCGAGGTTGTCGACCTTCACCGTGCGCTCGGCCTCTTCTTCGAAGTCCTCGGGCGTGGGCAGGTCGTTCGAGGCCAGGCTGGGCTGCTCGGGAGCGAGCTCGGGGCCTTCGGCCACGGCAGGCGCGGGCGCTGGCGCAGCGGTGGGCGCCGGTGCTTCCGGCGTCACCTCGGTTTCCTTCTTGTCGCAGCCGATGGCGAAGAACGCCGAAGACAGCACCATGAGCGCGACGAGGCGCGCGTTCTTGCGAGCGATCACAGGCCTGCCTCCTGACCGCTCTTCTTGGTCGTCGGCGCGGGCGGTTTCTCGACCTTCTTGGGTGCCTCCTTGGCGGACGCCGGTGGGGCGAGGGCTGCGGCTCCCGGCGCAGCGGCGGTGCCAGCAGCAGCGGCGCCAGCTACGGCAGGACCAGCTGCCAGCGCGGCGAGAGCGGCGTCATTGGCCTTCTGTTCGCGTTCCAGCAGGGCGCGGGCGCGAGCAGCGGCCTCGGGCTGCTGAGCAGCCTCGGCCAACTCGATCAGACGCTCGAGGCGCGCGACGCGCCAGGCGTGACGGGCGAGCTCGGAATGTGCGTCGGGGTGCTCGAGGGTCTTGCCGTAGGCCTTGCGCAGATCGCCGCGGCGCTTGTCTGCGCGCTCCTTGCGGTCGGCGCGACGCTCGGCGTCCTTGGGGTTCAGTGCGGCGTCGAGCGCAGCGCGCAGCTGCGGCGTGATCTCGATCTTCTGCAGCTCCTTGCCAGCCAAGCGCAGACGCTTGCGGGCCTCGTTCAGCGCATGCCGGGCGTCGGCCTGGGCCTTCTCCAGATCTTCCTTGCCAGCGGCGACGGCCTTCTTGGCCTCCTCGGTGGCCTCGGCGACCTGCGCTTGGGCTGCATCGCCCGAAGCGCGCGCGGCGGCGCGAGCCTGACGCTCGGCCTCTTCGAAGGCCGCACGTGCCTTGGCGTAGGCATCCTGAGCCGCCTTCTTGGCAGCGAGCGCGGTGGGATCGCCCTTGGTGCCGCCGGCGTCGGCGGCGGGCGGCTGCGCTCCGTTCGGATCCTTGGCGTCCTTCTCGGCGGCGTCCTTCGTCTCGCCCTTGGCGTCCTTGGCGTCCTTGGCAGCAGCGTCGCCCTTCGCGTCGGCCGTCGCCTCGTGGTCGTGATGCGCGGTGGGCTTGGCCTGCACGGCCGTCACCGAGGGAGTGGGGCGTTCGGCTGCAGGCTTGGGCTGCAGCGGAGCGGGTTGCGTGGCGGGTGGGCCGCTCTGCGCCGAGGCCCACGTGGCCAGGCACGCCAACGAGAGGCACACGAGGGAACTTCTCAAGTACGGGTAACGCATGGCCGCGAACATAACACGACCGGGCTGATTTCAAGGGCGATCCCGATTCGGGGTCTTCTCGCGGAGCGAAAGCGCCGGAGCCGCTACCAGGCAAAAAAACGACGCCTGTTCGTCATGTTGGGGACTTGGTAGACCATCACGGGGAAGGCACGTGAAGACCACGGACGAGCTGGCCGACGGTTCGGTCGCAGGGGGGCATTCCAAGGAGCCGTTGGCTTGGGACCGATGGGCGTTCCGGGGCTTCGTCGCCGGTGTGCTCGTCTTGGTCGGATCCGCCGTGGCGATCACGGTAACCGAGCTCGATGGAGTTCCGCTCGAACTCGGCGCGTTCGTGGCTCGCGTTTTCGAGTCGTCCTTCGTCGTCCCGTTGGCCTGGGCCTCGCTGGGCAGCCTCGCGCTCGGCTCGCTCATCTCTCTGATCCAGCATTGGTTGCCGCGGCGGAGCGAACGCAAGGCGCGCGCCTTGGGCACGCTGGCCCCCACCGGCTTGCGCGAGCTGCTCGTGGAGGTGGGGGCGCGCACTCGAGAGGCGTTGGCTGGTGACGAGCCGGATGTCTCGCTCGCCATCGACGAGTTGCTTCGAGGTGCGTTGTCCGTCGAAGCC
>DATIDO010000410.1:0-3266 GCA_035456245.1 Polyangiaceae bacterium | reverse complement strand
ATCACCACCAAACGGCTGGGGCGGCGTCCGTGCGGATCGAAGTGCAGCAGCGAGGGTGGCGACGAGCGCACCGGCGGCGAGACCGGTCCCTTCAGGTGGTGCAGGCCGCGGATCATCGAGATCTTGGCGACCAGATCGTCACGCATCGTGCTGTCGGCCGGCAGCTGCAGATCCGGCTTGGCCACGAAGTCGACGGCGCCCAACTCGAGCGCCTTGAACACGTTTTCCTTCTGCGAGTAGCTGGAGATCACCAGCACGGGCAGAGGGCGCTTGGCCATGAGGATGCGCAAGAACGTGAAGCCGTCCATGCGTGGCATCTCGAGATCGAGCGTGACCACGTCTGGCTCGGTGACGTGTACGAGGCGGAGGGCCTCTTCGCCGTTGGCCGCCTTGCCCACCACGCGCACTCCCGGCACTCCCGAGAGCATCTCGCTGATGCTGCGTCGGTTGACGGCCGAGTCATCGACCACCAACACTTTCATCTCACGCTGCGTCACGTCTTCACCCCGCGGTTGTTGCGCTGCTCGGTACGACCCGCCGCCTCCATCGTCCCGCTCGAACGATCACTGCGCGGACGACGGTAGGCCAGGTCGGACTCCAGGTGCACGACCTCGAAAGGATTTCGCGCGCCGAGCAGCGACTCGGTGTGGCCCAAGAAGAGGTAGCCACCCGGGAGGATCCGCTCGTACAGCGCGTCGATGACCTGCGCTCGCGCAGCGTCACCGAAGTAGATGATCACGTTGCGACAGAACACGACATCGACCCGCCCCACCGAGCGCACCTCGGCCGGATCGAGCAGGTTGGCTCGGGCGAAATGGCACATGCGTCGGATGCTGCCGGTCACGCGGTAGCTCGAGCCCACCTTCTCGAAGTATCGCTCGAGCCGGCCGGGCGGCAGCGCGCGGAAGGAGGCGCTGCGGTACTCGGCGCGGCGCGCCGCCTCCACGTTGCTCTGGCACAGGTCCGTACCGACAATCTGCACGTTGAAGGAGCGGAGCAGCGGCGACTCCGAGAGCAGCATGGCCAGGGTGTAGGCTTCCTCACCCGTCGAGCAGCCAGCGCTCCACACCGTCAGGCGGCGATACTCGCCCAAGGCAGTGACCAGCTCCGGCAACACCTCGCGGACGAAGGCGTCGAGCTGGTAGTCCTGCCGAAAGAAGTAGGTCTCCTTGGTGGTCAGCGCCTCGAACAGCGCCTCCAGCTCGGCCGTGTCGATGCGCAGCAGCTCGTAGTACTCGACGAAGCTGGGCAGGTTGCGAGCGTGCACACGCTCGCCCAGCCGCCGCTCGAACAGGTAATGCGAGGCGTCGTCGAAGGCCAGGCCAGCGCGCTGCTCGACGAGTTGCGCGATGGCCCTGAACTCCTTCAGGTTCAGTGGGATGGACTTAGCGCTCGACACGCACCAGGCCCTCCTCTGCGCTCGCAGCGCCGATCGCCGCAGCACCGGGTGTCGGGTGGTTGACGAGGCGCGCCACCGCGTCGAGATCGAGTACGAACGCCATGGTTCGCTCGTAGTCGACCACGTCCAAGGTCGTGTAGGCCGCCACTCGGCCCATCTCGGGTGAGCGGCGGATTTCGTTCTCCCTCACCCGGAACACCTCGAAGACCTGACGCACGACCACGCCCAGGGTGCGGTCGCCGTTGCGGACCATCACCCACTTGCGCCGCGGACCCTGGGTGACCGCGCCAGACATCGCCACGCCCGGATCGACGACGGGCACGACCTCGCCCCGGTGGTCGACGGCCCCGAGCAACGTGGGCGGCGCCTCGGGGATGGTGGTCAGCCGCATCGGCTGAGTGATCTCGCGGACGCGCGTGATGGCGATCGCAAAGGTCGTCTCGGCGATGGCGCAGGCGACGTAGCTGAACTCCGCCGCAGGCTTGTTCAGGGCCAGCCGGCTCATGAACACCCCTTGGCGAGTACTGCCTTCATGTCGATCACCAGGAGCTCGTCCCCGCCCGCCGGGCGCCCGATACCGCGCAAAAACGTCTCCGAGTAGTCGCCGCCGAGCGCCTGGACGGTCCACTCCAGCTCACCCGCGCCGAGACGCACCACCTGACGGACCTCGTCCACGCGCAAACCGATGGCCTCGTCGTCGGGGCCCTGGCCCAGCAGGATGCGCCCGCGACGCTGCTGCAGCGGCGAAGACGGCAAGCCCAGGCAGACCCGAAAATCCACCACCGTGATCAGCCTACCGCGCACGCTACACACGCCGAGCACCGCGCGCGGCGCTCTCGGCACGAACGTAATCGGCGGAGGCACGACGATCTCCTGCACCACGCCCAGTTGGACGCCGTAGAGCTCGCCTTCGGTGGCGAAGGCCAGCAGTTCCTGCGCGCTCTCGGCGTGGCGCCCTTGGAAGTGCGAAGTGATCTCAGGCATGCAGCACCGCCTTGCGCATGCCTTCGTGGATCGACAGGACCTCTTCGACGATTCCGGTCGTGTCGAGCACCAGACCCACGCGCTGGTCCCCCAGCTCCGTCGCACCGGCGAAGCCGCGCACGTTCTCCAGCGACTGGCCGAGCGCCTTGATCACGATGTCTTGCTGCCCGGTGACGCTGTCGATGACCAGCCCGAGCCGGCGCTCGCCAATCTGGGCCACGACGATGAAGGAGCGCCCCCGGCTGGTCCCCCCCGGCAGGCCGAAGAAGTCGACCAAGCGGCAGAGCGGCAGGGTCGAGCCGCGCAGGCTGGTGACCTCGCGGCCATCCATGTTGCGGGTGGGCCCGTCCAACGCGACCACCTCGGACACGGAAGCCAGTGGCACGGCGAACACATGCTCGCCCACCGACACCAGCAGCGCGCGCACGATGGCCAAGGTGATGGGCAAGGTCAGTGTCAGCTTGGTGCCGATGCCACGCTCGCTCTGCACGTCGATCACACCACCCAAGCGGGCGATGTTCGTCTTCACCACGTCCATGCCCACGCCGCGCCCCGAGAGCTCGCTCACGTCGTCCCGGGTGCTCAGGCCAGGCAGGAACATCAAACCCATCAGCTCGTCGCGGCTGATTTCGTGGGCGCGCTCGCGCTCCAGGGCCCCCAACTCGACGGCCCGTTCGACCAGGCGCTTTTCATCCACGCCACGCCCGTCGTCTTCGACCTCGATCATCACGTGGTTGCCCTTTTGGTAGGCGTTCAGCGCGATGGTACCGACGGGGTTCTTCTTGGCGCGCACCCGTTCGATCTCCGGCTCGATGCCGTGATCGATGGCGTTGCGCAGCATGTGCAGGAGCGGATCGCCCAACTCCTCGACGATCAGCTTGTC
>DATIDO010000409.1:0-2984 GCA_035456245.1 Polyangiaceae bacterium | reverse complement strand
TCCCCGTGGGGACGAGTTTGGAAATGGCGATTCGGCGGAGGCACCTCGGGAGGGATGCGCGGCTGCTGCGGCGCGGATGGATTCAATGGGTCGCGCCGGCGCGGACGGATTCAACGGGTCGCGCCGGCGCGGGTGAGTCTGTTGCGTCGGCGCGGGGCTGCGCGTGGCTGTCGCGCCGGCGCGGGTGGATGCAGTTGAACAGGCAGTGGCTCTGACGGTGGTCGTGCGGTTCCACTCGGGCCGGGGCCCGAGAAATGAGCAGAGTGAGCCGGAGCGAGCGACTCTGCGGCCGGAACGAATGACTCGCGCGAAGGCTGCCGACACAGACGCCAACGCAGTGAACAATCACGTCGAACCATGGGCTGACGCCCCGCCGCGAACGAACAGTGCAGACGAACTTACGCATGCGAAGCTGCCTGTACGAAGCAAGCGCGGAAGAACGGCGTCGCACGAAGGCGAGCGGCTTCCACTCGCCAGGACACGGTGACCCTTGCTAGTCTGCCCATGAACGGGGCGTGGGGATGAGTCGACGACTGACACTGGATGGTGCCGAGATTGCGTACGACGACGGAGAGGACTTCGTCGTGGTGCGCTTCACGCCGGAGATCGGGATCGAGCTCGAACACGCCGAGCGCATCATCGAGGGAGTGCTGCAGGTGGCCGCTGCGCGGCTGCACGGCAACCTGGTCGACGCCAGGCGCCTCTTGTTCATGAGCAACGAAGCGCGTGGGCGTTTCGCTCGTCAGAGCCCGGTGGCGCTGAGCGGCACGGCCATTGTCGTGGAGTCGAAGGTCCAGCGAATGCTGGCCAATCTCTATTTGAGCGTGGCTCGGCCCGGGAACGCCACGCGCCTGTTCGACGACGAGTCGGCAGCGCGGACGTGGTTGCGCGAGAAGAATCGTGAGGCCCGACAGCGGCGCTCGAGCGCCCCGCCGGGACCGTCGACACCCCCGGGTTCGACGATGCGCCCCACGATACGCTCCGAGTCGGTCATGCCCGGCAGCGGTTCACACTCGGGCAGCGGTGCACACTCAGGCAGCGGTGCACACTCCGCGGGCAGTGCGCGCTCCAACTCGCGAAGCTGAGGGAACCGGTCGGCAAAGGCTCAGCCGGGGAGCCCCCAGAGAGCTTCCGGTAGCCGAAATGCAGGAACGGCGACCCCCCGAAGGGAGCCGCCGTCTTGCTGGGCCCTGTCATGACCGCCCTGTTGGGACCCGGCCTGTCATGACCGCCCTGTCAGGAGCGGCCCGTCAGGACCCGCCCGCTGGCGCGGGCTCGTGCGACCGAATTACTGCGCGGCCTGAGCGGTGTCCTCGACGGCGTGATGGTCGCCACCGTTGCCGTTCAGGATGGCTTCGAGCTCGGCCTCACCACGGTCGATGTCCTGCTTCTTGCGTCGCCGCGAGAACCAGTCGCCGACGTCGTCGGTGAAGCTGTGGATGACCGGCACCGCCAGCAGCGTGAGCAGGAGCGACAGTGTCTGGCCACCGACCACGATGCTGGCCGTCGCCTTGTTGAAGCCCGAGCCGATGCCCGAGGAGAACAAGAGCGGCGCCATGCCCGCCACGAAGGCGATGGTGGTCATGAGGATGGGACGCAGACGATCCTTGTTGGCCTGCATCAGCGAGTCGAAGCGGTTGAGCCCCGTCCTGCGCAGGTGGTTCGCGTGATCCACCTGCAAGATGCCGTTCTTTTTCACCACGCCGAAGAGCACCAGCAGACCGAGCAGCGAGAACATGTTGATGCTCTGGCCGAAGATCTTGAGGCTCATGAAGGCGAAGGGAACGGTGAGCGGCAACGACGCCAGGATGATGCCGGGGTAGAGCCACGACTCGAACTGCGCTGCCAGAATCAGGTACATGAAGACGAAGGCCATGCTCAGCGCGAGCAAGAAGCCAGCCGCCGTGTCCTGCTGGGACTTGGAGCGACCGGTGGCCTGCAGGCGGTAGGTGCTGGGCAGCTTCTCGTCCGCGAAGCCCTTCTTGATGATGCTGGCGACCTCGTCGTCACCGTGTCCGGCGGCGGCGTTGGCCAGCACCGTGATCTGGCGTTCGCGACCGTAGCGATTGACTCGCGACGGACCCATGTCGTGCTTCCAGGTCACCACGGACGACAGCGGAACGCTGCCGTACTTGCTGGAGGGCACACTGATCAGCGAGAGCGACGAGGCATCGGCGCGGAACTTCTCGTCCGCACGGATGCGGATGTCGTACTCCTCGCCGTTCTCGGGGAACTTCGAGGCCTCCACACCGGCGACCAGCATCTGCAGGGTCTGGGCCACCGAGGCCACGCTCACGCCCAAATCGGCCGCACGGTCGCGTTGGATGCTCACGCGCACTTCGGGGCGCCCCGGGATGTTCGTGGTGTCCACGTCCACCGCGGCGCCGCTCTTCTTCAGTGCGTCGGTGATCTTCGTCGAGCTGACTTCGAGCTGTTTGAAGTCGGGACCCGAGAGGATGTACTGGACGCCCTGGAGGTTGGAGCCGACGGCAAAGTCGGGCACCTCGGCGATGTTCATGCGCATGTCCTTGGGCATGGCCGGGATCACCCGGTCACGCGCCAAGTTCATGATCTCGAACTGTGACAGCTTGCGATCCTTGGGATCGGTCAGATCGACGTAGAGCTGCGCGTAGTTGCGCGACTTCTGGTCGTCTTCGGCCACCGTGATGAGCACGTGCGTCACGTTGGGCAGCTGCCGGATGATGGTCTCGGCGCGCTGCGCGAACAGCAGCGTCTCCTCGGAGGAGGTACCCTCGACCGCACGCATGGTCACCTGGAATTTCGCCTTGTCGTCGATGGGCAAGAACGAGCCCGGCAGCGACTTGGCAACGGGAACACAGGAGCCCATCACAGCCGCGCACATGACGGCGATGACCCAGCGGTTCTTGAGCGAGAAGCCGAGCATCGACATGTAGACGCGCTCGAGCGGGCGGTAGAACGTGTCGACCAGGCGGGTCAGGGCGTTCGCCTCGGAGTGGCCGGCC
>DATIDO010000408.1:0-5507 GCA_035456245.1 Polyangiaceae bacterium | reverse complement strand
GCACGGCACTCGCTGCCACCCGCGAGAGCTGCGGTGATGCGCGCGCCGCACTGACCTTCTCCCGTTCCAGCGGGCTTCTTGTACTGCAGCGGGCTGAACTGCCAGACGGTCACCGGCGTGGACGAGACCAGGTGGTAGGCTCCCTGCTTCTTCGCCAGAGAGGTCTGCAGGCGACCGTTCGGGGTGTTCGGCATGTCGAACTCGGGGCCCTTCAGCTCGGGAACCCAGGGGAGCAGGACGGTTTCCAGCGCGCCCGGGGCGACGCTGACCTCACGACTGAAGCCGGCAGGCCCCGTGACGGTGACGGTGCTGGCTTCTTTGCCGCCGTTGGCGACCACGACGGCAAAGTCGAACTCCACGAAAACGGGGTTGGCCAGGACGGTCGGCCAGAAGTCGCAACCAACGTAGGAGCGGAAGTCTGCTGCCTGGGCGCAGGTCTCCGGATCGGCCGTCAGCTCGCCGGAGTCGGCTCCGCCACCGGGATCCTCGTCATCGCCGAAGTCGGCGTCCGTGCCGCCGACGCTGTCGTCGTCGCCGAAGTTGGGATCGTCGTTCGAGTTGGTTCCCGGGCCGGCGGTAGCGCTGCACGCGACGCCGATGCCGATTGTCGAGAGTGCGAGGACGAGTCCGAGGAGAGGTTGCCGCATGACGCGACCAAGATGAAGATCGGCGCACAGCGCGGCAATTGGTCGGACGGCGAAAGCATGAGCGGAACCGGCAACTGAGCGAAAATGGATCTGCCCGATTGATCCGGCGGGAAAATTCCAGGGAAGTGACGGTGGGGCGAAATCCCCAGAGAACGCGGGCGAACGAATCGACGCGCGCTCTGTCGATTCGCCGGCTGGTCGGACGTCGTAGGAGGGAAGGACCCGCAAAGGGCGGGTTCGATTGCCGGAGGGTCGAACATGAAGGTCTTGGTCATCGTCAAAGCGTCGAAAGAGTCGGAAGCGGGCATCATGCCGAGCGAGGCGGAGCTGACCGCGATGGGCGCGTACAACGAGGAGCTGGTTCGGGCCGGCATCATGCTGGCCGGCGAGGGGCTGCACCCGAGTTCGGCCGGCAAGCGAGTGCGCTTCGGAGCCGCGCGCGCCGAGGTGGTGGACGGGCCGTTCGCGGAGACGAAGGAGCTGGTGGCAGGCTTCTGGATTTGGCAGGTGAAGTCGATGGAAGAGGCGGTGGAGTGGCTGAAGCGCGCACCTTTTCCGGGCGGTGAAGTGGAGCTGCGCCCCCTCTTTTCGGCCGAAGACTTCGGCGAGGCGATGACGCCCGAACTGCGTGCGCAGGAGGCGCGGCTGGCCGCCGAGATCGAGCGGCAGCAGCGTGGGTGAGCGATGAGCGAAGAGCTTCGCCGTTCGGTCGAGAGCACCATCCGTGCAGTCTGGAGCAGGGAGTCTCCGCGCTTGATTGGCGCGCTCGCCCGACTGCTCGGTGACGTGGGGCGCGCCGAGGACTTCGCTCAGGATGCGCTGCTCGGGGCGCTGGAGCGCTGGCCCGAGCAGGGTATTCCGGACAACCCGGCGGCCTGGCTGATGACGACGGCCAAGAATCGGGCCCTCGACGAGCTGCGACGAGGGCGCCGATTGGTGCAGAAGCACGCCGAGCTGCTGCACGCGCTCGAAGCGACGACTCCGACGAACTGGGAGGAGCAGCTGGACGATGGCGTGCGCGACGATCGGCTGCGGCTCTTGTTCGTGTCTTGCCACCCACTGCTCGCGCGCGATGCGCGCGTCGCGCTGACCTTGCGCATGCTGGGGGGCCTGACCACCGAGGAGATCGCCCGAGCCTTCTTGCTGGAAGAGGCCACCGTCGCGCAGCGCATCGTGCGCGCCAAGCGCACGCTCGGCGAGGCTCGGGTTCCGTTCGAGGTCCCTTCGAGCGCGGAGTTGCCGGCCCGGCTGGAGGCGGTGCTCGAGGTGATCTACCTGATCTTCAACGAGGGATATTCGGCCACCCGCGGCGATGACGTGCTGCGCCCCGGTCTGTGCGAGGACGCTCTACGCCTGGCGCGAGTGCTGGTCGCTCATTTGAGCGAGCAGAGCGAAGCCCACGGGCTCCTTGCTTTGCTCGAGCTGTCGGCGGCGCGATTTCCCGCGCGTCTGGACGCGCGAGGCGAGCCGGTGCCGCTGGAGGTTCAAGACCGTAGCCGCTGGGACCGCTCGGGTATCCAACGAGGTCTCGACGCGCTGCAGCGAGCCGAGGAGCTCGCGCGCCCTTCGGGGATCTACACGCTGCAGGCGGCGATTGGCGCACGGCACGCGCGGGCAGCGCGGGTGGAGGACACCGAATGGCACGAGATCGTGGCTCTCTACGACGCGCTGGTCGAGCTCACTGGCTCACCCGTGGTCGAGCTCAACCGCGCGGTCGCCGTGGGCATGGCCTGGGGACCGGCTGCTGCCCTGGAGCTCCTGAACGAACTGAGCAACGAGGCCAGCTTGGCCGAGTACCACCTGCTCTACGCGTGTCGGGGGGACTTTGCGCTGCGTGCGGGGCGACCCGCCGAGGCCCGGCACGAGTTCGAGCGAGCGGCCTTTTTGGCCAAGAACGAGAAGGAGCGTGCCTTCTTGCTGCGGCGAGCCGAGCAGTGCTCGGCACTGCTCGACGCCACGCGCTGAAGGGCTGTGCTGAAGGGCCGTACCGAACGGCGAGCGACGGACCCGCTCAGTTCGCCTTCTTCTCGCTCTCGTCCTCGTCGTCGTCCTCGGGCGGCTTGGGCCAGCCGCCGCCGAGTGAACGATAGAGTCGCGCCTCGGCTACCTTGCGATTGCCACGCACGTTGTCCATCTCGAGTTGGGCCGCGAGCAGTTGCTCCTGCGACGTCAGGACGTCCAGGTAGTTCGCCACTCCGCCGGCGTAACGTTCGGTCGCGATCTTCTCGGCAGAGACCAACGCTTCGACCTGCGCGCGCAGCGCGGCGTAGCGTCGATTCAGGGCATCGATCGTAGCCAGCGCGCTGGCCACGTCGCGGAACGCGCCCATGCACGTCTTCTCGTAGTTGACGGCGGTGGCACGCCAGGCAGCCCTGGCGGCGTCGTACTCGGCGCGGATCTGCTCACCGCCCAAGAACGGAACCGTCCAGTTGAACAGGCCGGCTCCGGCGCCCACGCCCTGGGCCGACTGCAAATCGGGGCTCACTACGCCCAGCGTTGCGGTCAGGTTGAAGCGCGGGAAGAAGTCGGCCATCTCCGCGCCAATCCGTGCGTTGGCTGCGGCCAACTGGTGCTCGGCGATCAGGATGTCGGGGCGACGGCGCAGGACGGTCGACGGTAGCCCGGCGGGTACCTTCAGCGAGACGACGATGGCCTCGATGGGGCTCCGCTCGATTGGCCCGGGGATCCGCGCCAACAGGAACGAAAGAGAGTTCTCCGTCGTCGTCGTGCGCAGCGCGATTTCGACGACCGCGCTCTCGGCTGCCCTCAGGTTGGCGCGAGCGCGCTCGACCTCGAGGTTGGCGCCCACGCCACCGGCAGAGCGGGTACTGAAGAACTCGAGCGTCTTGGTGCGGGCATCGATGGCTTGCCGGGCGTGCTCGGCCTGAGCGTCGAGGATCGACAGGTTGAAGTAGAGTTCCGCGACATCACCGACCAAGCCGATGTAGACGCCACGTCGCTCCTCTTCGGTCGCGTAGTACTCCTCCAGCGCGCTCTCCTTCAGACGCCGGAGCCGCCCCCAGATGTCCGGCTCCCAGGAGGCGCCGACGCCCAACCCGTAGTGCCCGCCGAGATCGACGGGGGGATAGATGCCCGGAATCGACGTGTTGCCGACGCCGTCACCCAGGCCGCCGTTCAGACCGATCGTCGGAGCCAGCGCCCAGGCGGCTGCGCGGTGCTGCTGGCGGGCGATGTCGATACGCTCGGCGGCAATGCGCAGATCGTAGGCCTTGGAGGTGGCCTCCTTGAGCAGCCCGAACAGCTTGGCGTCGTAGTAGACCTCCCACCAAGGAAGATCGGCGAGCGTCTCGGGTTCCTCGCCCTTCTTCTTCTCCTTCGAGTCCTTGGGCGGAGGGTTGGGATCGCCGCGATGCGCGTCCGGCGTGGTGACGTCGGGACGCTCGTGGTTGGGCCCGACTGCGCACGCAGCCGTCAGCAGAGACGATACAAGCAGGGCGCGCTTCATGCGTGTTCTTCCGGTGGCGTCGCGTGGGAATGGTCTGCGGGCACTGAAGGCTCGCTCGCGGAGGACGGGGTCGCGGAGGGCGTCACGGGAGGGCGTCCCCCGAAGCGTTCGGCGAAGCTCTGGACGATGACGAACAAGTTGGGCGTGAGGAAGATGCCGATGAAGGTGGCAGCGAGGCTGCCGTAGACGACCACGACGCCCATGCTGACGCGGGAGGCGGCACCGGCGCCCTGGGCACGCAGCAGCGGCACGCAGCCCAGGATGAAGGCAAAGGCCGTCATCAGGATTGGGCGCAGGCGGAGCTTGGCCGCCGTGAGTGCGGCTTCGCTCGCGCTCTTGCCTTTCTCGTATTCGAGCTTCGCGAACTCGACGATCAGAATCGCGTTCTTCGCCGAAAGTCCGATCAGCATGATCAGACCCACCTGTCCGTAGACATCGAAGGGTAGGCGGGCCAACACCAGTGCCAAGAACGCACCGGCCACACCAGCCGGCACCACCAGCAAGACACTGAACGGCAGGCTCCAGCTCTCGTACTGGGCGGCCAGAATCAGGAACACGAACAAGACCGCCAGCGCGAAGACCGGGCCGGACGACGGCGCTGTCTTCTCTTGGTAGCTCATGTTGTTGAAGGCCACGCCCCAGCCATCGGGCAGGGTCTTGGCAGCGGTCCGCTCGATAGCGGCCAGGACGTCACCCGAGGCCACGCCGGGCTTGCCGCCGCCCAGAATCTCCGCCGAACGCTGGAGGTTGAAGCGAGTGACGTAGTTGGGACCGATGACCGAGCGGGGGCTGGTGAGGGACGACAAGGGCACCATGTCGCCGGCCGTGTTGCGGACGAAGAACGAATTGATGCCGTCGACCTGGTTGCGGTACTCGGGCTCGGCCGACACGTAGGTGCGCCACTGACGACCGAAACGGTTGAAGTCGTTGACGTACAAGCCGCCCATGAAGGCCTGCAGGGCGCCGTAGGCGCTGGCAGGCGCGACGCCCTGACGCAGCATCTTGTCTCGATCGACGTCGATGAAGATCTGCGGCACCTCGGCATCGAACAGCGTGGTCACACGAGCGATCTCGGGCTGCTCGCGCAGCGCCGCGATCATCTTCTTGGCGTTGGTGGACAGCTCGTCGACGCTGGAGCCGCCCGGTGAACGCAGCATGAAGCTGAAGCCGCCACCCGTGCCGATGCCGGGGATGGCCGGCGGCGCCACGGCGAAGACCTGAGCTTGGGGCATGCGTGCCAGGCGCTGGTTCAGGCGGGCGATGATTGCCTGGGCCTCGAGCTCGGGACCATGACGCTCTTCCCACGGCTTCAGCTGGATGAAGTAACCGGCGGAGAAGGGAGCGACGGTCGACGAGAGCAAGCTGTAGCCGACGAGCGTCGTGTACGACTGGAC
>DATIDO010000407.1:0-23102 GCA_035456245.1 Polyangiaceae bacterium | reverse complement strand
TCAATCTGTGGGCGACCTGGTGTCCGCCGTGTCAGCGCGAGCTGCCGCTGCTACAGCGTGCGCAGCTTGCCAATCCGGACATCGAGTTTGTGTTTCTGAACGAGGGGGAAGCGGGCCCGCTCGTCGCCGAGTTCCTCGGGTCACGCGGGCTGCCGTTGCGCAACGTGCTGCTCGACATCAAAGGGCAAGCGGGCGCCGAGTACGGCGGCGGCGCGTTGCCGACAACGCTGTTGTTCGATGCCCAGGGAAGGCTCGTGCGCACTCACGTCGGTGAGCTGTCGTCGGGAACGCTCGCCGAAAGCATCGACCTGCTGCGAAAGCGCAGTGACGCGAAAGCGCAGCACGGCCCAACTGGGAATTCTTAATGAGCTGGCTCGTCGTCAGTTGGTGTCGTCCGGCACGTGTCGTCAACTTCCGCAGTGCCGGATTGATTCCTGTCGTAAGCGCCACGAGCGCTTTCAGACGTACGGCAATCGAGTCACGACTAAGTGTCATCGACCAAGGTCGATGCCTTGCCATTCAAACGCCCTGTTGCTCGAACCTGCCCACACGCCTCGCATGACCCCATCGACCGCTCCGACGCGCGTGGCGCGCCCAACCCAGATCCATCCGGCCTGGCTGCGCGCGACGCATTGGCTGAATGCGTTGGCCGTGCTGGTGATGGTGGCCAGTGGGTGGCGCGTATACAACGCCGCGCCGCTCTTCGGCTTTCGGTTTCCCCGCGAATTCACCTTGGGTGGCTGGCTTGGCGGGGCACTGCAATGGCACTTCGCAGGCATGTGGTTGCTGGCCATCAATGGGCTCGTTTACCTCGCGCTGAACGTAGTCAGCGGCCGCCTAGCGCACAAGTACTTTCCTCTCACCTTCAGCGACTTGCGACGTGACCTTGGCGCTGCCCTGCGCGGTCGGCTCGCGCACGTCGATCCGCAGACGTACAACGGCGCTCAGCGAGCGGCCTATCTGTTCGTGATCGCCGACCTGATGCTGCTTGTGCTGTCGGGCCTGGTGCTGTGGAAGTCCGTGCAGTTCCCGATCCTGCGGCAAGCCGTGGGGGGCTACGAAGGAGCGCGGCAGGTGCACTTCTTCGCGATGGCCGTGCTCGTGGTCTTCGTCTCTGGCCATCTGATCATGGTGGCGCTGGTGCCCCGCACCCTGGTCGCCATGATCCGCGGCCGCTGAAGGAGCCTTAAAAATGCGCATCTCAAAGCGATCTCACCTCGTCGGCATCGATGGCGAAGCCGCGGTGAAAGAGGCGTTGGCGCTGTTGGCGGGCCGAATCGAACAGCCCGCGCGGCGCGCATTCCTGCAGCGCTCGCTGACCCTTGGCGGGCTGGCGATGCTCAGCGGCTGCAGCATCACGGACGACGCCGGCGTCGAGACAGCACTGGAGAGCGTCTCGCGCTTCAACGACCGTGTGCAGGGTTGGTTGTTCGATCCGACGCGACTGGCACCGACCTATCCGGACTCGATGATCACGCGGCCGTTCCCGTTCAATGCCTACTATGACGAGGCGGAGATCCGCGAGGTCGACGGCGACGCGTGGCGGCTCGAAGTTACGGGGCTGGTGTCGGACAAGCGGCGCTGGACCTTGGCCGAACTCGGCGAGCTGCGTCAGCGAGAGCAGATCACGCGGCACGTCTGCGTCGAGGGCTGGAGCGCGGTCGGCAAGTGGGGCGGGGTGCCGTTCGCGCACTTCCTGCGGCGCGTCGGCGCGGACCTGAGCGCGAAGTACGTCGGCTTCAAATGCGCCGACGACTACTACACCAGCATCGACATGGCCACCGCGCTGCATCCGCAGACGATCCTGGCGTTGAGCTACGACGGGCAGGTGCTCCCGTCGCGCTATGGCTACCCGGTGAAGCTGCGCATGCCCACCAAGGTTGGCTACAAGAACCCCAAGCACATCCAAGCAATTTTCGTCACCAACACCTACCCCGGTGGTTACTGGGAAGACCAGGGGTACAACTGGTTCGGAGGCAGCTGAGTTCGCTCGGCCGCTCTGATACGTCGGCACTTCCGCCACTCATTTCACTTTCAGTTCCGAGGAAATCTCCATGAAGAAGTTCACTGCTGTTCTGCTTTCCACTTGCATGTCCCTGGCTGTCGGCAGCTCGTTCGCGCAGGACGCCATGAAGAAGGACGACATGGCCAAGGATGCGATGGGCAAAGACGCGATGGGCAAGGACGGCACGATGAAGAAGGATGAGATGAAGAAGGACACCATGGCGAAGGACGCCATGCACAAGGATGCGATGAAGGAGGACGCCAGGACCAAGGACGGCATGACGAAAGACGTGATGGCCAGGCACGCCACGAAAGTGGACTCGATGACCAAGGGTGCGATGGGCAAGGACGGCATGGCCAAGGACGAAATGAAGCATGACGCGATGGAAAAGGACGCGATGAAGAAGTAATTCCTGCGACCCCCGAATCCGGACCGATCTTCGGGTACCTGCCGCAGGCGGGCAACCGGAGCGACCGGATTCGGAGTAGCGGCGACAGCGATCAGGCACCATCCACATCGGCGAAACGCTGTCGAGCTTCCCTGATAAACGCCGAAATATTGGGCGAACTGCGCCGACTGCCCTGATACAGGAGGTTCTCTCGAACCGGCACCGGCTCATGCTTCGGCAAGACGCGCTTTAGGCGACCGGCCGCCAGCTCGTCGTGCACCTGATACGACAAGACCCGCGTGATCCCCTGGCCACGCAGCACCGAAGCGATCGCCGCGTCTGCGTTGTTGACGACAGACGCGGATGCACGGTCACGCCCGTGGGCTCTTCGGGGTGTCGCGGCCACAGATCCGACCCACGATAGGGCACGGACACCGTATGGGGTCACGTCAAAGCCGGCCATGCAAGCCAGAGTAAGCCGGCCACGACGAAAACGGCCAGGATGAAGCTCAGCACTCGACTCGCCCTCATGTGAATGCCTCTGGACAAGCTGCAGCGTTTTCCTCGGAGGGGAGGGCACTAGCGCTTTCAGACCGGTTTGGCCTTCTTCGACTGATCCTTACCGCGACGAAGCGCTCGCAACCCATCGGGAATGAACGAGACCAGCGCAATGAAGAATGGAAGCGCAAGAAGGAACGCGAAGTCCGATGGCACCGAATGCCACCAACTCACCATGTCGGCCCACAAGTTTGTCACGATGGCGTCCTCCGTCAAAGTAGCCGAAACGCGCAGACCGCAACCAGCGTCGGCCCGAGAGCGGCGATGAACAATCCAAGCGGGTTGATGGTTTCGTCTTCGAAGTGGTCACGAAGAATGGAGAAGCCCGCGGGGTTGGGGGCGTTCGCGATGACCGTCAAGCCGCCGCCGGTGACGGCCCCGGCGACGAGCGAGTACTTGAACTCGTCGCTCAAACCCGTGACGAGCGACCCGAGGTACGTCAGTGCGGCGTTGTCGGTAATCGCCGTCAGGAGGGTGGCTCCGTAATAGACCGTGCTCGAGTCCATCCCGCGCAGCAGCGGGGCCAGCCACCACTGCTGCTGAGCCCCGAGCACGACGAGACCGGCCAGGAAGAACGCCACCAGGAGTCCCTCACGCAGGATCAAGCGGTCTTGGAACTGGGGGTACGCGGTCGCGAAGCCGAGGAAGAAGAGCAGCAGGCCCAGGAAGACGGCCGGGTGGTGGCTAAACGCCACTACCGCCGACAGGAACAGGACGTGGACGACGCTGACCCACCCCGGAGATCGGTTGGCGTCTGGGGCCGCCTCGGCGAGTAGAGCCGTGAGCTCGCGCCGAAAGATCAAGGTCGCGGCCAGCGCGTTCACCGCAACGGCGAGGGCGGACCGCCAGCCGAAGTGGCTCAGCATGTGCCACGTGTCCCAGTTCCAGGTAGCTGCCACCATGAGGACCGGCGGTGCAGCGAAGGGCGTCAGCGTGCCGCCGATCGAAACGTTCACGAACAGCACGCCGAGGGTCGCGTACTTCAGCCGCTGAGACACGCCACCGACGCTGAAGATCCGGTCCCTCAGAATCATTGCCGCAAGCGTCATGGCCGCAGGCTCGGTGATAAGGGAGCCCAGCAGAGGCACGAACGCCAGCGACACGAGGTAGAACGACATCCCGTGGCTGGCGGGGACGAAGCGTGCGATGCCGTTCACGCCGGCTCGAGCGAGATTCAGGATCGGTCGGCTCGCCGCGATCACCATCACCGCGAAAACAAACATCGGCTCTGTGAAATTGCGCGCGTCCAGGTACGTTGTCGCGGCGCTCGGGCCCTGCAGTGTCGCGATCGCGACGATCAGCACCATTCCCCAGAAGCCGAAGACGACCTCGACCTCGGCAAGCAAGTGCCACACGCCTGCATGGGCAGGCCGCCGATGTGCCATCCGCTCGAAGAACTTGGTCGAGAAGGTATGCACGACCGCCACGGCAAAGAGGACGGCACCGACGATTTGGATGGTGGTCACGGGAGCTGGCGATCCTGGAGCTGCTTGCGAAGACCGCGTCTCAATCGCCGGATGTGGAATGGCCCGAGTGCAACCATCAGCAGCGGGATCGCCACCACGACATTGAGGAGCATGAAGAGGAACCTTGTGCCGACCGATCCGCTCGGCAGCGTGTAACGGGTCAGCGCGGTCACTGCCACCAGCCCGACCGCCATCCCGAGCAACTCGACGATGTCGAGCTCGGCGTCGCGTGCGGTCTTGAGCGCGTTGTCCCGGTCGGAAGCGGGAAACTGTCGAAGCTCGGGCAACAGCACCGGCCAGAGCCGGTTCACAGCGATCTCGCCACCCGCGATCGCGGGCATGGCGCGTTCAGGCTAGTGTTCTCGCGCCGCACACCCGATCTCCTCAAGGGAGGTTAGGCGTTCTGCGGCTCCGTGAAAATTCGTGCGCGGCCGTACGGATGAGCCCGTACGGGCCGGCCCTCACCGCCGTCGGTCAGAGCCGTCTTTGATCGGCCAGCCTGACCAGATCGACCAGGTTGGCGACCCCGAGCTTTTCCATCACGCGCGCCTTGTGAACCTCGACGGTCCGTGGGCTGATGCCCAACTGTTCCGCGATCAGGCGATTGTGCAAACCCTTCACCATCAACCCCATCACCTCGCGCTCGCGTGCGGACAACCGGTCCTCGACCGGCGTCGACGGGGCCGATGGCGATTGCGCGGCCGTCACCGCGCGGAGTCCCCCGAGCGCGGTGTCGATCGCCGCAATGAGCTGAGCGCCGTCGAACGGCTTCTCGAGGAAGTCGACCGCATCCCCCAAGAAGGCTTGGCGAGCCGCTGCAACATCGCCGTGCGCAGTGATCACGATGACGGGCAGCATCGGCCCTTTCTCGGACAAGCTCCGCTGCAGTTCGAGACCGGACATCCCGGGCATCCGGATATCTGCCACCACGCAGCCTCGCCAGTCCGGCTGTAGGGCGCTGAGGAACGTTTCTGCGCTGGAAAACGTCGCCGTGACGTAGCCCCGCAGGCTCACGAGCAGCGACAGCGAATCGCGCACCGAGGCGTCGTCATCGACGATGAAGACGGTGTCACGATGCATGCGAGGCTCCGTGGATGACCCGCTCATCGACTGGCAGGGATAGACAGAAGAGGCCGACCGGTCCCGTTTTCGCCCAGACGCGGCCGCCGTGCGCTTCCACGATCGCACGGCAGATGCTGAGGCCGATCCCCATTCCGCCCGGCTTGTCCGAAGCTCCGCCTTCCCACAGCGTCTGCAGGAGGTCTTCATCGACGCCAGGACCGCTGTCTTCGACTTCGATCAACACCGCGCCACCGTGACGTCGCGCGCGGAGGGCAATTTCCTTCCCGTTGCTATCCGCCGCCGCATCAAGCGCGTTGGCGATCAGATTGCGCATGACCACCGCCATTTGAACGGGATCGATCAGGACCGAAGGCAAGCCGTCCTCGATGTCCAAGCGAAGTCGGACGTTGAGCGCTTCTGCCCGCCCTCGCTGGCCGTCTATCGCGTCCTCGACAAGGCGCGCGGGCAGCACTCGCTCCAATTGCGTGCTGCCGGTCCTGAAAAAGTCGCGCAACCGTTTGACCACTTCGCTCGCCCGGCGCGCGTCTCCCGCCATGCGCTGGGACACGTCGATCAAGCGCGAGAGCCGCTCGTTCTCAGGTACGCCCGAGGAGGACGCGAGCAGTGCCGAGGCGTCCGCGTAGTTGTTCAAAGCGGTCAGGGGCTGGCTCAGCTCGTGGGCGAGCGCGGCCGCCATTTGCCCCGCGGCGGCAAGGCGAAGGCTGCCCTTGAGCCGAGCCTCCGTCCGCGCCTGCTCATCGACCGCCACGCCCAATGCCAGGCCCGTCATCGTGATCGCTGCCATCAACACCTGCAGCTCGAAAACCGAGAGATCCTGAAGGCGAAACGATTGCACGGCGATGATCAGGCCGATCTGCGTGAAGCCTGCGGCTAGCACTGCTCCCGCGAGCCCCAGGCGCGACGCCGCCCACACAACCGGAAGAAGAAGCAAGTAGAAGAACTTGAACGACTGGTCGTGATCGCCACCGAAGACGGCCCACAACAGCAGCGAGATGAGCGCTGCGATGAGCCACCATTGCCGGCCTCGAAGGGTTGCGAGCAGTGACGCGGATCGAAGCCGGTCCGTGAGGACCATCAACATGGGAAGCATCACGGTCAGGCCAACTGCATCGCCTATCCAGTATCTTGCGATGGCTTCGAGGATAGGGCCGTTGGGGCCGACCCCCGCGGCCGCCAGGATGCATACGTAGACGGCTCCACTCACCAGGGTTCCGACCAAGACAATGCCCGTGAACCAAAGCAAGTCTCGCTGGGAAGACAGGATCAACGTTCGATCCGTGCGCATTCGGATCGCCCGCGCGATTGCTCCGAAAGACAGGGTGAGGCCCGCCGTCGCGGCAGCCGTGGCCGCCCAATTGGAGGGAAGTCCGCGGACGACGAGCTCGGCGACGATCAGGCTGAGCCAAACCAGCCACAGGCCGCGCGGGTTCCACAGCAATAGTGCAATGGCCAGCGCAGGCTGCGGATTCCAAGGCGTGATGTTCAAGCCCTGGAAGGGCCGGATGTAGCTCACCCAGTCCAGGAGCAGGAAGACGAGCACATAGCCGACCGCCAAAACCCAGCGATGATCGACGGCCCACGGCCTGAGCACGCTCACCGGGGCATCTGCGGAACGCATGCCAGCCATTGTCCTCTGGCAAGACAATGGCCAGGAGTACGTCGACCCTTGCACTTTGGTGCGAGGCTTACGCACCACTGACCGCCAACCCTTCTGTCTACGAGGCACGGCGCTCAACGCTCGCGCAGGTGCCCGCGCTGATCTCCCTTCCGTCGAGCGGGGGGTGAGGCAGTCTTGGTGTCTCCTACTTGTTCCCTGCTACTTCTCTAGGTCGCCGATGAGTGCTTTCATCGCCCCGATCTCACGCACCTGAGCCTGAATGATGCCGTCGGCCAGTTTGCGCACGCGAGGATCCTTGATGCCTGCTCGCTTGCTGGTCATGATGGCGATCGAGTGGTGCGGGATCATTGCTCTCATATAGGAGACGTCACCGACGGTGGCCTGGCTTCGAACCAGCCAGAGCGCTAAGGCGAACACGAGCGCGCTCGCGATCAAGATGCCGAAGTTGGCCCGCTTGCTCGTCAGCATGTCGGTCATGAACGCCAGCATGATGACCGCCATGACCGCGCCCATCAACAGAGCCATATAGGCCCTCGTCTCGCTGAAGAAGACATGATCGAGCTCGTACGTGTTGAGGTACATCAATCCGAACATGACGACCGTCGACACGGCGATCATGGAAATGAACCTGCGGTAGGGCTGCATGGTCGTCTCCTCGAAGCGGCGGCTCGGCAAGAGGTGTTCCTGCCGTAGCCGTCACTGGCTGACGTCGCAACGACACCTCACGATGACTATGCTGCTGCCACCCCACGCTCGCGGCGCCCGCGTCCGTACCAGGATCCGCGCCGCAGCGATGCAAACACGCTTTGCTCACCGCAAGCCCGGGCTCGCTCCGAACGGCTCGTGTTCGTGCCCCCTAGAGCTCCGCGAGCGGGATCGCCCCCGAACCGGCTGCCACTTTGAGCACCTTCATGAGCTTGGCGAGGTCGGCCTCGATCCGTTTCAATGTCGTCGAGTCGAGTGCGAGGAGCGCTTCCGGCAGGACGCCGGCAAACGGACCGGGCACGCGCCGCAGGATCCGGGTCGCTGCGGGCAGAAGCTTCAGTTGGACGACACGACGATCTTCGGGATCGCGGGTCAGGGTCACCAATCCGCGCTCGACCAGCGCCTTGACGAGGGTGCTGGCCGTCGATTGATGGATGTCCATCGCGGCAGCCAGGCCACCGACGCCGACGCCGGGTGACTGCTGAATGACGCTCAGCGCCCAGACCTGGGCCCCGCCAAGGCCCACCTTCCTTTCGACCTGCTGGAAGTGGGTCTTGACGGCATTGAAGACCTGACGGAACTGTCGCAAGACACGCTGGGCGGCCTCGTCGTGAACTTGCTCCTGTTTGCGCCGGCTCGCTGCGTCGGACGAGGATCGTCGGGTCATTTTCCAATGATACGGGCCATCGCTGGGCCCAGCCGTGAAGTCCGCGAGGGCGCGCGCCCCGCGCCTTCGTGCCTTGGCGAGAGAAACCGCTCCGAAAGATCACGTCGGAATGCGTTTGTGCAAACCCGACACTGACGAGCCCGAAGCCACCGGGGGCAGGGCGGCACATGCTTCCCTTCTTACGACGGGTCTGTGCATGGCTGAAGCCCGGCGGACTAGCGTACGCCGACGGTGCCGGCATTCGCATCGGATGGAGGGAACGAAGAACGGTTCGTGGGCGCGGCAAGACAGCCGGCCTCGATGTAGATCCTGTGGATCACCGGAAACCGCTTTCGAATGTCGGCCTCGATCGCCTGGACCGTCGAGACGACCTCGTCGCCGGACGTTCCCGGCTCGAACTCGACGTCGAGCGTGAGCAGCACGTCCTTGCGGCCGATGTACATGGACAGGGGCTGTCCGACGCTTCGCACCTGCGGCCGGCGCGAGGCGATCGCCCGGACCTCGCGCGCCGTCGCGACGCGGATTCCTTCGCCGATCAGAAGCCCGCGCGATTCGCGGACAAGGACGACGGCCACCCCGGCGAGCAAGAGGCCGATGACGACCGATGCTGCGCCGTCGAGCGCCGGCATGTCGAGCCGATGGCTGGCATACACCCCGGCGGCAGCGACTCCCAGCCCGAGCAGCGCCGCGGCATCCTCGGCGAGGACGGTGTACGTCGTCGGATCCTTGCTCGCGATCAGGCTGCTCCACAGAGGTCCCGGCGCGCGCTGGGCGAGGAACTGCCTGAGGGCGATGCCGAAGCTGATGCTTTCGAACACCGCAGCCGCCGCCAGGACGATGTAGTTCCACTTGGCGTCCTCCAACGGCTGTGGATCGCGCATGTGCTGGATGCCCTCGTAGAGCGACACCCCCCCGCCGATCCCAAAGATCAGCACGGCGACGATCAGGCTCCAGAAGAAGAGCTCCTTGCCGTGACCGAACGGGTGCTCGTCGCTCGGAGGGCGCTCGCTCAGGTGCGTCCCGATCAGCAGAAGCACGCCGTTGCCGGAGTCGACGGCAGAGTGGATGCCCTCCGACAGCATCGCCGAGCTACCCGTGATGCCGGCAACGACGAACTTGGTCGTCGCGATCGCCACGTTGGCGGCGATGGCGCCATAGATCGCGATTCTCGATTCGGCCATGTCGTGGTTGGGCATTGCACGTGCCCGTGCGCGCGACTCGCGAGGAATCGTCACCGGTAGTGCGCGGGCGGGGCGCTCGGCGGGAGCGCCGGTTGCCGCAATCGTCCTGGCGATTTCCCGCGACTTCGAGGAACGTTTCATGGCGCCAGTGAATGAACTGGATGCGACGAGCAGCGGCCGCTCGGACGCCGAGGAGCCTGGGGACCGGTCACCCCCACGCGGCGTTGACGCGGCGTGGCCGTCCGGCCCCCGCTGACGTCGATGGGCCTGGCGGCATCCGCAGGGCGAGGTCAAGAACCGCGCGTCGACCGTCCGCGGGACCTTTCCGCGGGCGGCTGGTGGGACGTGCTGTCGAGCGTGAAGGATCGGGTCGCCGAGGATCGCCTCACGATCATCGCGGCCGGGGTGGCGTTCTACGCGCTCCTCGCGGTGTTCCCAGCGCTTGCCACCCTGTTCTCGATCTACGGGTTGATGTTCGATCCGCAGGCCGTCACGCAGCAGCTTGGGTCGTTGCGGGGTGTCGTGCCGGGGCGGGCTGTCGATCTCGTGCTCGGTCAGGTGCAGGCCCTGCAGGGCCACCGCGGCGCGCTCGGCTGGGGCGCCGCCGGCGGCATCCTGGTCACGCTATGGACCAGCTCGCTGGGGGTCAACGCGCTGATCAAGGCACTCAACGCGGCGTACGACACCCGCGCGCAACGCGGCTACCTGAGGCGCGCCGGGCTTGCGCTGGTTCTGACGGTCTGTGCGATCGTCGTCGCCATGGTGGCGATCGCGGCGATCGTCGTCCTGCCCGCGCTCGCCGGCCGTGCCAGCGAGGGCACCTGGATCACCGGGCTGATCCAGGTGCTGCGCTGGCCCGTCATCGCGGCGGTGTTTTGGCTCGGTGCCGCGGTGATCTATCGCTACGGACCGTGCCGTCAGCGCCCTGCCTGGCACGGAGTGAACTGGGGCGCCGCGGTCGCCACGGCGCTGTGGCTGTTCGGCTCCGGGCTCTTCTCCTGGTTCGTGGCGAACTTCGGCCGCTATAACGAGACCTACGGCTCGATGGGCGCGGTGGTGATACTGCTGCTCTGGTTCCTGCTCTCGGCGTTTGCGATCCTGGTGGGTGCGGCGATCAATGCCGAACTCGAGCGCCGCATTGCGGAACACGGATTGCGACGATGGCACCCGATCGATCGGCAACGAGATGAGTCTTGAGAACAGATTCAACCCGGCGCTCGTGCAGACCGTGAGAGGTGTCGACCTCATCCTGGCCACCCGCTTCCGCGCGGGGCCCTCAGCTCAGCGACGGCGTCGACTTTCGCGCGCGTGACCAGCGAGCGCGGGCCGGGCGCGACTCGGACGACGACGTGCGGGCAGCCCGGCCGACGCGGGCTCCCTCTCGACGGTTGCTCGCGCTTTTGAAGTACCCCTCGGCTTCAAGGAGGGATTTCGCGTTTCCGGGCGCGAAGCCCCCTGGTTCCTCATGGCAATCGATTACGTTTGGACAAACAGAATCTTGTAAGGTGCCACTACTTCTGAGCAAAGGCCAATCCCGGCCGTCCCGGGCAGACGCACTGGTGCCCGCTATTTTTTCGCAGGAGGATCCCACGTGGAGGTCACCTTGAAGCGGGCGCGCAGCCTTAGGACACTCGCCAGCGTTTTCGCCGCGATGACCTGCAGTGCGGCCTTCGGTCAGATCACGTCGCCTTCGGCGTCTGAGCCCGATGTGAGTCGTTCGCCAGCCAATAGCCGCGCACCGTCGCCGCCAACACGTGCACCGTCGATCGTTGTCGCGCCGAACACGTTCGCAATGGCCGAGGACTTTGCCAACGGTTGCTGGGTTCGTCTGTACGACGGGCGCGATTTTGTCGGTCAGCAACTGACATTGGTCGGCCCGCTATCGCTGTCCGAGATGACGCTGATATCGCCATCGTGGCGGCGCTGGAACAGCGCGGTTGTCGGGCCCCATGCGCGCTTGACGATCTATGGCGGCAAGGACTTCGAGCGTCGCTCGACAAGGATGAGCGCGCGTCAGCGTGCATCGGACCTGGCGTCCAAGGATGTCGACTGGTACGGAAAGATCGAATCCGCGCGAGTGGAATGCACTCGGCCATGAAGCGTGTCGTTTGCAAGGCATGGCTTCCACGGCTGATCCGGCCGCCGTCGCAGACGCCTCCCGAGCACAAGGAGATCACGCCGACGCCGAAGTAGTGCGGGAGCGCTGTGCTGGCTGGCGGCGCAGAGTGGCACCGGGATCAGCGGCGTTGCTTGTGGCGCCGTCACTCGCTCTCACGAACGGATCTTCGCCTTCACCTCCGGCAAGCCGGTGATCTCGAAGGTCGCCGAGGCGATGCCGATTCCCGCCTCCTCGAGCCGTGCCAGCACCTCGCGGCTCAGCGCGTCCTTCATGCGGCGGACGCCGTGGTCGCGGGCGATGAAGCGCACCGTGATCTCGAGCCAGTTGTCGGTCAGCCGCCAGTACGTCGACGGCTCGAAGTCCTCGCGCCGGACGCGATAGTCGTGCTCGAGCCGATCGATCATGTGCGGCTCGAGCTGGTGGGGGTCGACGGCGTGCTTCTTCGCCGCCTCGAGCAGGATCTGCTCCGCCTGTCCGCGGTCGTCGCGATATGCGATCGGCAGCCGCATCTCCTCCCAGATGAACGGGAACTCGCGCGTGTAGTTGTAGACCGGCTCGTCAAAGATCTTGCTGTTTGCGACTGTGACGACGCGGCCCGTGAACTGCCGGCTCTGCACCCAGACTGCCGGGTCGGCGTTCTGCACGGCCGGCGGCTGCCCCATTTCCATGATCGTCGTCTGGAAGAAGCCGAGTGCGACGACGTCGCCGCGCACGCCGCCCATCGTGATGCGGTCGCCGACGCTGAAGGTCGAGCCCCGCAGGATGATGAAGTAGCCGGCCAGCGAGGTGACGACCTTCTGAAGCGCGAAGGCCAGGCCGGCGGTGACAAGCCCGACGGCGGTCGTCAGGTTGGCGGGATCGTCGAACCAGATCGACACGAAGCCGACCACCGCGAGCGCAGCGACGCCCAGACTCAGGCCCTGGCGTGCCCAGAAGCCGATCCGGCTCGCGCGGTCGCCGGAGGCGTCGACCCTGCCGAGCAGCGCCAGCGCGGCGCTGCGCATCAGCCAGAGCACGAGCAGCACACCCATGGTGAGCAGGACCTTGTGTCCGGTCGCCGTATTGAAGCCGACCAGCCGGATGCCGAGCAGTTCCATGTCCTATTGCTCCACGGCGTCGCCAGGGAGTCGGTCGTGCGCCATCCGTGGCACTGGCAAGCGGCTCACCCGGCCTCGGTCCGCGTGCTGCGCTTCGGCGGGCGGTCCGCAATCCGGCGACGCTCCCGGTCACACAGTGCGTCGAAGCGCGCCTGGCGATGCGCGGGCACGCCAGCCCGAGCTGCGCAGGCAACGACGATTTCGAGCTGGCGGGCGAGCGCCGTCCGGCGTGCGCCGTCGACGGTGGCGCCGGCGATTCGTCCAATCGTGGCGACGAGACGCTCGTGCACCTCGACGTGGTCCGCGGCGTGCTCGCCGATCGCATCGAACGCGAGCGAGAGCATGGAATCGAAGTCGGGCCCTCGTGCGACAACCCGCAAGACGCCACCGGTCGCACGGGACGCCGCGGGGACGCGGCGGTCCGCCATCGCAACGAGCAGCGCGCCGAGATGATCGATGCACGCAACCGCGGTTGTCGGGTCGTTGACGCCGGGTGAGAGCGCCTTCATGCCGATGTCGACGATCTGCTGGAACCCGAACGGCACGTCTTGGGCGACCGTGCGCTGGCGATCGATGACGAAGCACGCGCGCAGCGCATTGCGAGTCGCATCATCGAGACGCGCTGCCGGCTTCACCCGGACCAGCGGCAGCGCGGCGACGATGAAGTCGCCGACCGCGGGCACGAGCTCTACCACGATCGAGCGCCTCTCGGCGCAACCCAGCAATGCCTCGCCGTCGACGCTGACGAGGTAACCGGTGGACGGCGCGACGACAACCGCAATCTCCTCTGCGTGTGCCCGCGAGTCGACGGCGGGTTCGAGGGCCGGTTCCACGGCCGGGGCGCCCAGCGTGTCGGGAAAGAGCCGGGTGATGGCCGACAGGGTCTCCCCGGCGATGCGCTCGAGGATGGACGAGACCTGGATCGTCGAGGCGACGTGGTGGACGAAGAATATGAGCAGGAAGACGCCGACGAAGGCCATCGCCATGCCGCCGAGAACGGCGAGCGACGGCACGAAGGCGCCTTCGTCAGGCCCGCGTACCGTGCGCAAGACGACCAGGCAGTACGTGAAGATCGAGACGAAGGCGCCAAGAACCGCCTGCGTTGCGCGGTCGGACATGAAGTTGCGAAGCACGCGCGGCGAGTACTGGCTGGCCGCGAGCGACAGCGCGACGACGGTGATCGAGAAGACGACCCCCGCCACCGTCGCCATCGAGGTGGCGATTGCCGACAGCATGCCCCGGGCACCCTCGGCGCCGGCACCGAACAGGCGAGGCCAGCGCTGAGAAAGGTCGACGTCGACCATCGACTGCAGCTCGACCAGACCGACCGCCGCGGCCACGCTGGCGCACAGCATCAGCGCCGGCAGGAACCAGAGGCTGCCCTGCAGCGCCTGCCAGAGATTACGTACCTGGTGCATAGGTGAGACTAGAGGCGCGGGATCGCGCTGGCCGTAGGACCCGTGCCCGTCGCGCTGTCCGCAGTGCGCTGCGTGGTCCATGAATCCTTACGCCAGAGCTCCAGTTGCGACTCGGCGCGGGCGAGAAGACCATGCGTAACCGCGCCTTGCTTCCCTGCGCCGCCAACTCGACGTTCAGGCCCCGGAAAGCGAGGGGGCGTCGCGCTGGAGGCGGATGACGTCGTCGCCCTCCGTCGTCGCCCAGCGCCGCTGCAAGCGAACCGGAGCAACTTTCATCTGGAAGGCGACGCGTTGTTCGCGGTCACGGTCTGCCTGCGCAGAGCAAAGAATGTCACCGCCACGACGAGACCGAAGAGTAGGTGATCGAACCAGGTGACCGCGCCCTGCGAATCCTCGAACCACGGGAACACCAGCGGGCCGATGACATGAAAGTTGAGCACGTAGATGGCCAGTCCGCACGCCGCTCCACCGGCCCACCCTAGCGCCGGGGGAACACGGCGCAGGAGAAGACCGATTAGCCTGCCATAGACGAACGAGAGCGGGAAATGGATCAGCAAGGCGAAGCCAGCGATCGTCAGCGTGATCTTCCCCGGCGGGGCCATGGCATCCGGCCCGAGCAGGAGGGCGGAAATGCGCTGCAGCGGCATCCATGGACTGTCGTCACGGACGACGGTGACCAACATCATCTGTGCTGACAGGTACAAGGTGCCGGCGATCAGGCCTGCCCAGCCTGCCGCCGTGGAGTCATCCATGCGCGCCGGCGCAGCAGACGAGCTTTGTACCTGCGCGTGCGTAGCGTTGCCTTGCATGGTTTGCTCCGTGTCTCGGAATGCTCCGGAAACACGGTCTCGGCAAGAGGCATGCGCACCATGGTGCAATTTACGTAGGGCAACTACTAATATTTGGACAAATACACCCGGAGTAGGGTGATAGCGGAGCTAGCACGTTGCTGATCCGGATCCCGCCGCAAACGCTGCGAAGGCGTTGCTGAGCAGATCAGGTTGCAAGCTGGGTCCAATGCTGTCTTTCTAGGCGGCGCTCTGCGCGGGCAGATGCCGCGACGAACGCATGCGAACCCTTACTGCAACGTCGATCACAGAGTCCGGAAAGCGTGCAAACGTACAGGGGGGGCGACATGACCCATCGATACCGCACCCGCACTGTCCGGACCTTGTGCGCGTTGGGGCTGCTGGCCGCCACCGTCGGCCTGGTTCAAGTCCTCACCCACGAGCCCAACTATCGCGAGCACGGCGCATCGCCGGCCGCTGCTCTCGTCGTTTCCGAGTCGGCATCCGCAGTCGACGCGGCGGCCGTCGCGCAGACCGGAGCAGGAATACCCGACGGTCCGTGGGCACGACTGTCGGACGCCCAACGCCAGGCTTTGGCGCCGCTCAAGCAGGCCTGGCCGAAGCTGGATGAAAGCCGGCGGCGCAGATGGCTGGCCATCGCCTCCAACTTTCACTCGAAAACGCGAGCAACCCAGGACCGCATCCACGCAAGGATGACTCAATGGAGCGAGCTCTCCGAATTGCAGCGCGCTGAAGCAAGGTTGCGATATCTGCAAGCAGCAAAGCTGAATTCGGAAGCGAAGCGCCAGCGATGGGAGGCGTACAGGAAGACCGAACCGGGACAGCGCCGGCCGCTGCTCGCCGCCAGGCAAAGCGAGGTGGTGCCACCTGTCTCTGTCAAGGCGCCACAAGGGGCCACGACGCTTCTGATGCCTCCGTTGGCCGAGAGGACGCACGTCGCAAGTACCGGCTCCGATTGAGGGCGCCTCCCGCTGGCGGGAGCCGAGCGGCACCCTGCCGACCACGACTGGGTTGCGCTCGTGAATCGCGCGGCGCTACCGGTCGGATTCTTCTCGCTGGCCCGGGGCGCCAAGTGCAATCTCCGCAACCCTTCCGAGCGTCAACGCCTGGACCAGGATGCTGAAGATGACAACCGCATATGTCGTCGAGATCACCGTCTCGCGGCCGGCAAAGTCAGGCAGCGACAGGGCCAGCGCAATCGAGATTCCGCCCCGCAGCCCGCCCCACGTCATGATCGCGATTGCAGGTTTGCGCAAGTGGCGCAGGCGAGGGGTCATCAGCAGCGGTCCGCTGACGCTGACGAGTCGTGCCGCGAGGACAATGACAATGCCGCACGCCCCTGCCGAAAGTTTCGCCGCAGAGAAGGTAAGGGTCATCATTTCCAGGCCGATGAGCCCAAACAGAAGCAGGTTGAGCAACTCGTCGAGAACGTTCCAGAAATCGAACAAACGCGCTTGCGTCTGGTCGGACATGGCCTCGCGCCGACCGCGGTTCCCCACGATCAGCCCCATGAGGACGACAGCGATCGGCGCCGACACGTGCAGCGCCTCGGCCCCGGCATAACCTGCAGTCGAGAGGGCGAGCGTGATCAGAATTTCCACCGGGTAGCTGTCGATGCTTCGCAGCATGCGAAAGCCGACGTATCCGACTGCCAGACCGTAGAGCACGCCGCCAAGCACCTCGGTGGCAAAGAGCAGCGCCGTCGCGCCGAGGTCGACCTGAGCATCTCCCGCGGTGAGCGCCAGGAGCGTGAGGAAGATCACCACGCCGGTGCCGTCATTGAAAAGGCTCTCGCCGGCGATTCGCGTTTCCAGGCTCTTCGGCACCCCGACCCGCCTGATCACTGCCAAGACGGCGACCGGGTCGGTCGGCGACACAAGGGCGCCGAACAGCAAGCAGTAGAGCAGCGGCACCGCCAAGCCGAGCCAGGGTGTGACAACGAAGAAGGCAAACCCCACGATGGCGGTCGAGACGACGACACCGACGGTGGAAAGCGCCAGGATCAGCCACTTCTCGAGAGCAATGTCCTTCGCGTTGATGTGGAGGCTTGCCGCAAACAGCAGCAATCCAAGGACCCCGTGGAGGAGCAACCCCGGAAAGTCGATGGCGGCAATGGCCGGAGCCACCGCGGCGCCAAGGGCGGGGTACAAGCGGGCGAGCACCACGGCCAGGATCGAGGCGATGACGCCGATCGCGGTGATGCCGATCGCATCGGGAAGCCCGACATAGCGGTGGTTGAGGTAACCGAAGGCGGCGACCAGCGCGATTACCAGTCCGAGCACCTGAAATGCGCTCACGCCGCGACCCCGTACCTGCTAAGAGAGCGAGAGCATATCCAGGCCGGCATGTGGCGCACCTCGGGCGCGCACGAGGTCACGGGCGCGGTCTGGAAGTCTCGTCCGCGTGACGTGGCAAGTGCCACCTCCCAAACATTTAGTGGTCGGCGAGCTCCGCCACTTTCGCTGGCTCGGAACCGCCCGTTGGACCGGCAAGCTCGGACATTCCGGTCGCATCGCTGACCGCAGCCCCTCCGCGTTCGCGCGGAGCGGTGCCGGCGAGGCGGCCCTGCAGTTGGCGTGACGCGTTGTGCGACGCTACCGACTCGCTGACGTCGCCGTCGCCCGATGAATCCCGGCGTTGCAGGTCCATCCGCAGGCGCGGCAGCGCTTCGGGCTGATGGCGCCGGACGTAAGCAATGAGCCCTTCACGGAGCAAGCAGCGCAGGTCCCAGTTCTGCCCGGCCGAGGGAGAGCTCACGATCAGCCGCAGTTGCATGCTGCGCTCGCTCGTGTCGACCACCTGAAGCAGGCAGACACGGCCGTCGTGGTCTTTCGACGCCTTGGCCAAGCGACTCGCCTCTTCACGCAGCGGCTCCAAATCGGTGGTGTAGTCGACCCACAGCATGACGCTGCCGATGATTTGAGCGGTGGTTCTCGTCCAGTTCTGAAAGGGATGCTCGATGAACCACTGCAGGGGAATCACCAGGCGCCGCTCGTCCCAGATCTTGAGAATGACGTAGGTGCCGGTGATCTCCTCGACCCGCCCCCATTCGCCCTCGACGATGAGCACGTCGTCGATGCGGAGCGGCTGGGACAGCGCGATCTGCAAGCCCGCTAGGAGATTGCTGAAGACGGAGCGCGCCGCCAGCCCGAGGACCAGCGCCGAGAGGCCGGCCGAAGCCAACAGGCTGGTGCCGAACTGGCGCGCGCGCGGGAAGGTCATCAGGATGAAGGCGACTCCTGCGAAGATCAGCACGCCGGTGGCAATGTGCGAGAGAACGCGTGTCTGGGTGAGAATGCGGCGGGCGCGGAGGTTGTCTGCGACGTCCCGTGGATTGAGCACGGAGACCGCATTGGCCATGCCGCGCACACCGGCGATCGCCACCCAGGTGCACACGGCGATCAGCAGCACACCGCCCAGGTGGCGCACCGTCTCGATTCCCTGCAGCGTGTCGGACACGCCGTCGAGCACGATGTCGAGCGCTGCCAAAGGCAGCAGAACCTGCAAAGGTCTGCGCAGGCGTTCGATCACCGCACACAGGGCGCGCGAATGCCGAGTCAGCCGCTCGACAAGCCGCTCGCCGATGCGGTAGGCGACGAAAGCAGCCAGCATGGCCGCCAGGCCAAGGCCGAGCGGCTCGGCCCAGGCGCGGGCGACGTCCTCAATGGGCATCACTCACCATAGCCCTGATGCGTTGTCCCTGTGCATGTCGTTGATTCCCGAGCGCACTGCCAGTTCGCAGCAACGTCGCCAACCACGTGGGCTGAACGAGGGGAAAGCCTAATGTTTGTCCAAAGATAACCCGTATAGGGTGTTCGGAGCGTGCAACTGCAGAAGCGGCGTTTTCCGACGTGAACCAGGAACGGGTTGGGCCATCCGGCAGAGGGATGAGGAACGTCCCCTATGCGGTCGGCGGGGCGGTGGCGCTGGCCTTGCTTGTGGGCGCCCTCTATTCGCTTCGAACCGCACACCCGCCAGAGACTGTCGAGCGCTCGCTTCCGAGCACGCAAGCGGCACCGACGCCAGCGCCCGCGGTCTCGGTGCCGCCGGCGCACTATCCTGTCGACGCCAAGCTCGCAGGACCGGGTTCCTCGCAACCGTTCGACCTGCAATCCGCACTGGCGGATTTGTTCGGGCTTCGTACCGTCGAGTCGACCTTCCGGTTGGAGGAGTTCCCGCGGCGACTCGTTGCGACGGTGGATAACCTCGGCCGATCGCGAGCGTCGGCCATGCTGTGGCCATTGGTTCCCACCGCCGGCCGGTTCACGGTCGACCAGCGCGACGGGTCCGCTTTCATCGGCGCTGACAACGGACTGCGCTATGCACCGTACGTGTTGCTGCTCGAGACCGTCGACCTGCGGCGGCTGGCTGCCTTGTATGTGCGGATTTATCCCTCGCTGCAACGCGCCTATGAGGAGCTCGGTTATCCCAAGGGCTACTTCAACGACCGTTTGGTGGAGGTGATCGACCAAATGCTGGCGACGCCCGATGCGGATATGCCATTGCAGGTGCAGTTGCCCGCGCTCAACAGCGACGTGCATCCCCAGCGTCCCTGGGTGCTGTATCAGTTCGAGGACCCTTCTCTCGAATCCTTGTCTTCCGGCCAGAAGATCCTGCTTCGCATGGGACCTGTCAACGCGCGGCGGGTCAAGGCCAAGTTGATCGAGTTCCGTCGGCTGGTAACCGTTCCGAGTCCGAAGCGCTAGTGCGGGTCTGGCAGGGTTGCCGATGAGCTTCTTTCCCTCTTTTGCCGACGACGCGACGCTGCCGGAGATCCTGACGTTGAATCGCGCGGCGGGGCGCGCCCTGATGTCGGCGTACGAAGCGGCGCATTCGCCCGGCTCTCGTCTGACCGCAGTCGAGAAAGAGGCCATAGCCCACTACGTCTCGTCGCTCAACGAGACACTTCGTGGCAACGCTGCGGCCGCAGGTTGCGAGAGCAAGTCGTCTCTCGCCTCGGCTTTTCAGGACGAAACCGACTCGGCAGTCCTGGAAGGGCGGCTCGCGCCCATCCTCGCCTATGCCCGCAAGCTCACCGTGACCCCGTCGAAACTGACGGCAGTCGACGCGAATGCGGTGCTCACGTCAGGATGGACGGAGCGCGACCTGCAGGACACGATTCTCATCGCGGCGCTGTCGGTCTACATGAACTGTCTGCAGGATGGCCACGGGCTTACTGGGGTGCCGAGTCTTGGTGAAATCCCCGACAAGACCCCGGTCTTCGCTGGCGCAGTGCCTCTCAGGTGGCTGGAATAGGGTGCCGACTACGCTGCCGGCTTGCCGCATCCCCTCTCCAGAGAGATGAGCATTCGGTCGAGCATTCCGGCCACCTCGTCGACGCCTTCCAGGCAGTACATCGCAAGTGAGCTCGCGTCCTCCCGTCCGACTCTGACGGTAAGCCACGACGGTTCCGCTCTAGCGAAGACCGGTTCGTCATTGATGTCGTCGCCCACGAACATGGCGCTCCGCGCGTGGCTTCGCTCGACCAGGCTCACCAGGGCATGCGCCTTGTCGGGAGCGGCCGCAGAGACGATGTTCATCACGAGCTTGCCTCCTACCGCAGCGAGCCCCGGCGGCAGGTTCGCGACAAGGTAGGAAACCACCTCGAGCGCTTCGCCCTGATTGGGCGCAGACCGGTAGTGCAGGGCGATCGAGTGGCGCTTCGCGTCGACGGTGATGCCGGCGGTTTTCAGCCATTCATGCTGCCGGTCGAGACGGCTCAGAAAGCCTTCGAGCAGGTCGCTGCGTCCCGCGTCCGGGACGGACGAGTCCTCGGCGCCGTGGTTGCCGATGATGTAGTGCGGCTGGAACGACAACCGCGGTCGAAGGTCATCGACGTCCCGCCCGCTGACGATCGCGACCGGTGCAAGCTCTCGCAATCGCTGCAGACGCTGTGCGACGAGCTCGGGGATGTGTGCGTCGTCGGGCTTCGCGACGATGGGTGCAAGCGTTCCGTCGAAGTCGAACGCGAGCAAGGGCTGCCGCATCATCGTGTCGGCGAGCGCCGCCTCTCCCTCTGCGGAAAAGAGATGTCTCACGTCACGCCACCCGATGGCTCTGGACACGGGCTTCGATGCGTTGCCGCAGCCGGGAGCGCCCGGCGTCGGCAAGCATGTGCCCGGCCCATCCGAAGACGTTGTTCTCGCGCACGGTCATGCGCAGGCTCCCCATTCGATCGCGCTGCTCGGCGCTCGGCATGGTGGCCGCACGGTGCAGCGCATCGGCGGTCTCCTCGAGGTGATAAGGATTGACGATCAACGCCTCGGTCATCTCCCGCGCGGCACCCGCGAATCGACTCAGGATCAGGACCCCCTGCTCGTCGTCTCGAGCGGCGACGAACTCCTTGCAGACCAGATTCATGCCGTCGTGCAGGCTGGTGACCACGCACATGTCAGCAGCCCGGAATAGCTCGTTGACCGCGTCCCGCTCGTGATGTTGGTCCAGCAGATGCACGGGTCGATAGCCATCCTTCCCGAATCGGGAATTGATCTGTTCGACGGTGCGGGCGATCCGCTCCTGGAATGACTGGTACTCCTCCAGCAAGCTGCGCGAAGGGGCGGCCACTTGGACAAATACGAAACGCCCGAGCCACTCCGGGCGCTTTTCGAGCAGCCGCTCGACCGCGAGCAGGCGCTCCAGGATCCCCTTCGTGTAATCGAACCGATCGATCCCGATGCCGAGACAGGTATCGGGCGGCAGGCCCAGGCGCTGGAATACCCGATTGCGGCATTCCCTGACCGTCGGCCAGGCGTCGCGTTCCGCCTCGGTCGGCCATTCGATCGAGATCGGATAGCTTTCCACCAGCGTCTCTTCCTCCTTGAACGAGATGCTCGAATGCTCATGCTCGATGCGTGCTTCGAGAAAGCGGTCGACCGTCTCGATGAAATTCTTGCAATGGAAGCGCGTATGGAAGCCGAGGATGGTGCTGCCGAGCATCCCCTCGAGAATCTCGCGCCGCCACGGGCAGATGCCGAACGACTCCGGGTTGGGCCATGGGATGTGCCAGAACATCAGGATCGTCGCCCGCGGCAATCGCGCGCGAACCATCGCCGGCACCAGCGCGAAGTGGTAGTCCTGCACCAGCACCACCGGATCCTCGCTGCGCGCCTCGGCGACGATGGCATTGGCGAAGCGCTGGTTGACGACGCGGTACTGCTCCCAGTCGGACTCCCGGAAAACCGGTCGCACGTGGGCCACGTGGCAAAGCGGCCACATTCCCTCGTTGGCAAAGCCGTAGTAGTAGCCCTTCTCCTCTTCGGCGGTGAGCCAAATCCGTCGCAGGATGTACTCCCGGCGGCCGGGGGGCACGGCCACCTGGTCGTGCTTGTCCACGACGTCGCGATCGGCGCTCCCACTGCCATGCGCGATCCATGTACCCGAGCAGGCTCTCATGACCGGTTCGACAGCAGTCACCAGACCGCTGGCCGGCCGTCGGATGGAGATGCCTTCAGGACCGCGCTCGTGAATGTACGGCTCGCGATTCGACACCACGATGACCTGATCGCCCTGGAATTGCGTGCGCAGGAGCGCCCGAAGTCGTTCAGGGTCCCAGCCAGCGGGGGCCTCGTGCGAGCGTCGGTACTCGTCTTCGAGATCGCGCATCCGCGCGCGTATCTCGGCTGCGAAGGGCGCCATCTCCGGAGTCGCCACCATGGGCCGCAACAGGCCTTCCCCGCGCAAGAGGGCCCGCACACCGGAGACCCATCCCCGCCAGCTCAGCTGGGCCACGACCACCGTGATCAAGGCGATCGTCAGTCCGAGCGCACCGATGAACAGCAGCAGGTATTGGCGCGTGTCCTGGCTCCGCCGGTCGATGAAGCTCAGGTCGTGCAACAGGACCAGCTTGGCCACTGCGCGGTCTTCGACGTCGACGGTATGCACGCCGACATGAACGGCGCCGCCGGCCAGGCGCAAACGAGGGTCGGGAAGGCGCGCCGTTTCCTCTGCCTGTCGACAGTCCAAGGAGCGTGGGAAGCTGGCGGTGCGAC